>JBGQGT010000145.1:0-6131 GCA_041497595.1 Gammaproteobacteria bacterium | reverse complement strand
CCCGGCACCCGATTCGTAACGGCGGGCTCGAGGCGCGCTTGCCAACCTCGGTCATCGCGTAGGCAGAGGGACGGAAGCCTAATTGCTAAATCGCAGCGCGATCAAACCCGCGCCAGCACGGGGTAGGTAGGCGAAACTCGTAGTCGACGTTCCTCAAAGCGCAATAGAGAGCGTTCGCCGCGAGCGACTTCCTGACCGTCGAATTGCAGTGCTTAGATGCCCGGCGCTGAGTTCAAAGACCGGTCGAGCGGGGGAGGGAGGCTTTTACGATTTACGTGGCAGGAGTGGGTGCGCGGCGGCCACGGACAAGGCACAGCCGGTTGCAAGTTGGTTGCCATTCAAGCCACCCGATCCGGTTCCCCCGACAACCGTACGATCTCAGCGCGAACGCGATCGCGCAACGCGACCGCGGCGGCCCAATCACTACCGGTTGGCGCGATCGGTTCGCCGATCGCAACGGCGGCCGCGCTCCAACGAGGAAACCACGTCCCGTCTCGCAAAATGGAACGGGCACCACGGATCCCCATCGGCACGATCGGCAGGCCAGTACGCGTCGCGATCAAGAAGGCGCCCATCCGAAACTCGCGTAATCCGGGCCGGCGATCGAAGGTGCCTTCGGGGAAGAATACAGGTAATGCACCGTTGCGTGCCGCCCGTTCCACCGCGGCGACATCCTCCACCCCCTGCTTCGCGTCGCTGCGCTCAACGCAGGCAGCTTCGATCCCGTCGAGAAACGGCCGCGCAATCCGCTGTCGCGTAAACTCGCGTTTGGAGACGAATACGTAGCGCCGATCGGGCGGAAGCGCGGCTGCAAGCAAGATGGGATCGATGTAGCTCCCGTGGTTCGATGCGATTAGATGAGGCGTGCCGGGAAGATTCGGGAGTCCCGTAACGTCGATACGAATTCCGCTGAGGCGGCTGAGCAGCTTCGCTGCCCCATGGCATACGCGACGGGCGAAGGGCGGGTGTCGCGCGAGCGCGACTAAAACCCACGTTGGTATGGCAACCAGAAAAAGTACCGCCCAGGCGTAGCCAGCGTACAGTACCGCCGCGATCCCTCTCGCGCGACGCCGGAGCTCCGGAAGCAACGCGGCTGCGCCAAGGCGCACAAACTGCAGCCAGGCTGGCGCCGTGCGCATGTGCGGGCCACGGCGCTCGTAGTATTCCCGGCTCGCCGCACGCCGAATCTTGCCGCTCGAAGTCTTGAGGATGGTATGAGCGGGGGCCAGCACAACGTCATCGGCAGGAACACCGACCACTGCCATTGCCGCAGCATTGATCTGTTGAAGCATGCCTTCGCGCGCTTGGCTTTGGGTCTCGCGGCTCTCGGCCAGGACGATCAACCTCTCGGTACCGCTCACTGGATCCGGACTGCCGAACACTGCTACGCAGCCTTTTCGGATGCCTGGGATGTTTCCGATCGCCTGCTCGAGCTCGTAGGGAAAGATGTGGCGCCCACCGCGGATGATGACATCCTTCACTCGCCCGGTGATGTAGACCTCGCCGTTGGCGATATAAGCGAAATCGCCGGAGTCCAGCCAATCGCCATGGAACAGCTTACGGGTCTGCTCGGGATTACGGAAATAGCCGCTGGTCGCGGATGGGCCCTTGAATTCGAGCCGGCCTTCGATGCCATCACCGACTTCTCTGCCGCTCGAATCGACGATGCGCACCTGGTGTCCGGAGATGGGACGACCGCAGGAGACCATTCGCAGCACGCGCGCATCGCCCGCTGCCGCCGCTACCGCGTTGCCGCTGGAGACGAAGGACTCGCGCTCGATGATGTCGATGAGCGGGCCGCGGTTCGGCGGCGGGAAGGTCAGACCCACCGAGCATTCCGCCAGTCCATACACCGGCATGAGCGCTTCACGGCGTAGGCCATAGGGTGCGAGGCGAGTGGCGAACGCCTCCAGAGTATCGGCGCCAACCGGCTCGGAACCATTGCATGCCACCCGCCAGCTGGACAAGTCGAGATGCTCCAATTCCTCGTCGCGGAGCTTGCGTGCGCACAGCTCATAGGCGAAATTGGGCGCTGCCGACAGCGTGCCGCGATGGCGATGGATGGCCCACAACCAACGGCTCGGACGCGCCAGGAACGCGAGCGGAGACATCAAGGCCAGTGGTATGCCGTAGTAGAGACTTCCCAGCCAGGCGCCGATCAGGCCCATGTCGTGATACAACGGCAGCCAGCTCACGAACACGTCCTCGCTCTGCACTTGAATTGCGGCTCCCGATGCACGGATGTTCGCGAGCAGATTCGCATGCGTGAGCGCCACGCCTTTGGGATTTCCTGTGCTGCCCGACGTGTACTGTATGAAGGCGAGATCCGATGCGCTGCGTGCGACGTGTGGATGCGCGCTCGCGTGACCCGCCAGATCGGCCACGGTAACGATGCTGCGCAGCGCATCGGTGTACGCGCGCATCAGCATGGAGAGCGGCTTCGCCTGCGCAACCGTGATCAGCAGCCGGGCCTGGCTGTTGGCGAGGATGCCGCCATGGCGCTGCAAGTGGTCTTCGATCTGCGACCAGCGCGCCGGCGGGTAGATCGGGACCGGAATGCCGCCTGCGATCAGAATCCCGAAGAAGCTGAACAGGTATTCCTTGCCCGTCGGCAGCATGACGGCTACCGCCTGGCCCGGCTCGACACCCTGCGCGACAAGGCCGGCCGCTACGGCGCGCGCGCCTTCTCTCAGATCGGCATAGGTGAGGCTTTCAGCCGACTCGCTCTCGCCATACAGATAGATGTGCAGTTTGTTCGGATGGATCGAAACTTGCCAGTCGAGAACCTCTGTCAGCGTCTGCGCATGCGCTGGACTTGCGCCCGGGCCTTGCGTCAACGGCCGCAGCTGCGGGCCTGCGACAGTGGCCCGCGGCGCAGCGCGGTCGATGAACAGCAACAGGTCGCGAGGCGTCTCGGCTGATACCAAAGCCTGTTCGGGCAGTTCAACGCCGAACCCGCGCTCGATCCGCAGCAACAGCTCGGCACGCGACAGGCTGTCGAGACCCAGATCCTGTTCCATGCGACTGTCGAGGTTTACAATCGGCGCGCTCTGGGCGTGCAATTCGCCGACGAGGCCGCCTACGGTGTCGAGCAGGCGGGACTCCCGATCCACTCGAGGCTCGACACGTTGCTTCGATGCAGTTTCGCTGTTCACGCCTCAGCGCTCGTTGTAGAACTTTGGTGTGTCGGCGCCGTTTGAATCTTGACTAGTCCTACCGGTTGAATTTTGACCGGGGACGAATCCAGATCAGCATGGACGGCAAGGGCTGCTGGCGCGACAACGGGTTCGTCGAGCGGCTGTGGAAATCGATCAAGTACGAAGAGGTCTGTCTGCATACCTACGATTCAGTCAGCCAAGCCGAAGTCTCATTGACCAGATACATCGGGTTCCACAACGGCCAGCGAACGCACACCAGTCCTGACGGACACAGCCCGGATACCGCTAGCTTCAGTTCGCCGCCGGCAAAGCGGGCGGCTTGACCCGCAGGGCTCAACTTTAAGAAACGCGAAATCTTGTCCAGCTGCGCGGGTCTACCCCTGTCAGTGCGGCCGCCTGGCGGCGAGATCGTGAATGAGGCGCAGCCCCCTCACCGTGGCGGTCTCGCCCGCAAGCCCGCGCGCGACGCGCCCGAGGACCCGGAATGCCCGAAGATAGTGTTCGGCCAGCTCGGGCGCGCCGATCACCATAACCGGCCCGCTGCCACCCGCAGCGATTACCTCGTGGCCGATCAGCAATCCCGACAGATAATCGGCCTCGCTGGCCGGCGCCAGATTACCCATGAGCACGCGAGTGCGCGCGCCGAAAAGATGATGCAGCAATCCGCCTTGCTGCCGCGCCCGCGCGATCCCCTCGTCGAAGGCCTGCCAGTCGACCGGCCCCTTCACCATTGTGCGACCGAGAATGCTGTGCTCGCACAGAACGGCGAATAACTCGCCAGTCATGAATGTGGTGAAGCCGGCAACCGCTCCAGCCCGGACTTCCACGTGCTTGCTATGGGTGCCGGGATGGCAGATGGCCGTCGTGTGGTCGGGCTGGACCGCGAGCGCGCCGAAAATCTGGACTTCCTCGCCGCGCATCACGTCAGGCACCCCGCTGGCGTCATGGCATGTCAACCCGGGACAGATGAATCCGCGCCGCCCCTTGCCCCACGTCACCGGGGCCAGGGCTTCTGCCACCTCGGCGGGATGGGCCGGGCAGGAGACATACGGTGCTTCCACCCAACCCTGGCGGCTGCCGATCATGCCGCTCATCAGGATGGGTTCGGACTCCTGGTCCAGCCAATCGCCTATCACTGACTCCAGGGCGGCGGCAAAGTCCCCGTCACCGATCGCCATAATGCCCTTGGCAGCGGAACGCGACGCCAGAATCGTCCCGTTGGAATCGATCTGATAGGCGCGAAGCTGCGTGATGCCCCAGTCAACGCCGATCATCCTTGCCTCCATCGCGTGGCCATGCGTCGAAGCATACTGATGACGTTCGCTGGACGGTTGATTTAAGTCAAGTCCATTCCCGCTGGCTCTGCTTACATGTGTGCGAGAGTTATCCATAAGCTGGACGGGGACTCCGGGAGCCGGGCGATGGAGGAAGTGAAGCTGATAGTCGAGTGCCGCAACATTCTCGGCGAGAGTGTGCTTTGGGACAACGATACCGGGCGGCTTCACTGGGTCGACATCGAGTCGAAAGAATTGTGGACGCTCGACGCGGTGAGCGGCCGCACTTCGGTGCACCACGCGCCGGAGCGCATCGCCTGTTTCGCACCGCGCCGCGGCGGCGGTCTGCTGGTCGGATTCGCGAGTGGATTCGCGTTCTACGATCCGGCCACCGGCCGCCGCGAGGACCTCGTTCAGTTCGAGCCGGACAATGCGCACACAAGGCCCAATGACGGCCGAACCGACCGGCAAGGTCGCTTCGTTGCCGGCGGCTTCGACGAGGTCGAAGGCAAGCTGGTCTCCAGCGTTGTCCGATTGGATCCGGATGGGCGGATGACCACTTTGTTCGACGGCGTCGGTTGCGCCAACGGCATCTGTTTCAGTCCCGATGGCATGACGATGTATTTTGCCGACACAAATGTGGCGACGATGTGGTCTTTCGAATACGACGTCGCCGGCGGAACATTGGGGAAACGCTCGATCGTCGCCGGCTTCAAGGACCAGCCCGGACTTCCCGATGGATCGTGCGTCGATGCCGAGGGCTTCATCTGGAACGCCCAATGGAGCGGCCGGAGGGTAGTGCGTTACGCGCCGGATGGCCGCATTGAGCGCATCGTCAGCATGCCTGTGCTGAATCCGACCTGCGTCGCATTCGGGGGCGTCAATCTCGATACGCTGTACATCACCACAGCGCGCTATCGGATGTCGGCTGACCAGCTCGCCGCAGATCCCGCGTCCGGCGCGCTCTTCGCAATAAAACCAGGCGTCCGGGGTTTGCCGGACGCAAAATTCGCCGGATGAGCCGGCGGCATGCGCTTTTTTCTGAACCAAGACTGCTGAGGAGGAATCATGTTGCGAAATATCGATACTGTGTTCTCCATCACACGAGAGTTTGTGAGAAGAACTGTCAAGTTGCAAAAAACCAGGCTGGTTTTGGCCACGGCTCTCGGCTTCGCACTCGCGGCGCTGTCGGGCAGCGTCGCCGTAGCGCAAGAATATGCAACGCCCAAACCGCTCGCGCCCGCGGCCCAGGCGCCCATCAAGGGCTTCAAGGGCTCGAAGAACGTGCGCATCGCCTATATGCCGCCGGCCACCGAGTTCAACTACTACATCGCAATCGGGGAAGGAATAAAGGCGGCGGCTGCCAAACGCGGCATCACCACCTTCATGCTCGCCCCGCAGAGCGGCGCAGACATCAATGGACAGATGGGAATGCTGCAGGATGTGATTACCCAGCGCGTCGCTGCGATCATCTTGTCGACCCATGACGAGCATGCCGCGGCACCATTGGTGAAGCGGGCGGTCGCCCAGGGGATCGTGGTGGTGATCGTGAATTCCGACATTGCCGACTTTCCCGCTCCGGTTCATGGAGTCGTTGGTTATTCGCAACGCGGCGGTACCTTCAAGGAAGGGCAGTACGCGCTGAAGCTTGCCGCCGGCAAGCCGATGAAGGTCGGCATTCTCGAGGGACAACCGGGCT
>JBGQGT010000144.1:0-6197 GCA_041497595.1 Gammaproteobacteria bacterium | reverse complement strand
TACCGCCCCGGCGCCATCGGCCGAGGGAACAGGATGAAAGGTGCGTCCTTCAGATTGGCCAGCGCCAGCTGGCCGGGACGTTGCGCCAGCGGGTGTCGATCCGGCAGAGCCGCGACCAGAGTCTCGCGCACGATGCAGACCGACTGCAGCGCCGGATCAACGATCGGCGGCAGCACGAAGCCCACGTCGATGCGGCCGCCGAGCAGATCGCGGATCTGGGTGTCGGTGGTGGATTCGCGCAGGGCCACATTCACCAGGGGAAAGCGCTGGCGGAATTCGCGCAAAACGACCGGCAGAACGTCGTAATCCGCGACGCTGATGAAACCAACCCCGAGTTCGCCGATCTCGCCGCGGCCCGCCCGAAGTGCAGTTCCTCGGCGACCGTAACGAAGTAGCGCAGGTGGCGCAGTTCCATTTGATTCGTGATTAGTATCAGAAGTCCACAAATAATATATTAGACACCTGTGGACGGCGCGTCCAAACTTGCGGCCTTCATCCGTGCCATGCGGGCGCTGCGCGAAGCCGGAGCGATGCCGCAGGTGTTCGGCACGCCCACCGTCACCGACGGCATGAAGTACACGCACTTGGTGTCCACCGCATCGGTCGGCGCGGTGATGGATCTGCGACTGTTAGACGAAAAAAATAAGGCGCGAAGCCGCGCTATTTCTGTCAGCGGCAGTCCCGGGCAGGGATTGCCGTTTGTTTTCGCGGTGCGCCGGTTTTCTCGCGGTGCCGAGACAGGCATCAGCGCCAGCGAATGACCGACCCCGGTCTTGCCGGTTCGGCGCGGGCGCTCACTTCTGGATGCTGCCCTTGCCCCAGCTCAGGTAACGAATGCGGTGGAACTCGATGAATTCCGCAAGGGCCTTCTTCTGCAACGCGTCGAGCACCGGATCGGGCACGCCATCCGCATGCAGTTGCGCGAGTTCCGAGCCGCTCAAGCCCACCGTGAAATGAGTGCTGATGTTCGAGATCCCGCCGCTCGTATCGATGAATTCGTGTATGCGCGAGTTGTCGATTTCCACAACGACGTCGCTGGCGGGCTTCCCGTCCCTGACCATCTGTGCCACCTGGCCGACCGTGATTCCCGGGGCGCCCACTTTTCCGGGGACAGCGGTAATCCAGTCGGGCAATCCTTGCGGGCGGGAGAACGTGGTGTAGCGGAACGTGTTGCCCGGGTCCGCCATGCCGTTGCCGTTCTGGCCCAGGTGCGAAAGGTCCACGGGTTGCGGATAACAGGAGGTGCAGCCGCCCAGCGATTCGCCCAGTACCCAGTAGCGGGTCAGCAGATCGACGTCGTTGTAGAACGATTGCTGCAGGTGGTCGAGCACTTTGGGCGGGACGCCGGCATCGGCGAGTTTGCCGAAGTCGGAGCCGCGCAGCGCGTAGGTCGTCCGCGACGAGCGGATGCGGCTGATGACCTGCTCCGGTGGCCCGCCCTTGCTCAAGTTCACGACTTCCGAGATGGGCGTGACCGGGCGGGTGGAAAGTATCGAGCATGCGCCCAGCACAAAGGCCGCGGAAAGGGCCAGCAGCAGCGCCGGGGTTTTCGTAACACCTGGGGAATTCCTTGGCGGCATTTTCGCTCTCCTTCCATGTCAGACGCGGGCACGCGTGCGGCGCCCGATGGTCGCTGTAACGCTCACCTGGGCACGACGATGACAGGACGGTGATAGCAGTAGAAACAGTCGTGCCACAAGAACGAATTCTCGTAGCGCAGCCGGGCATCCCAGCGGATGCTTTCCGCGTAGGCGTTCTGCAGATAATCCAGCACCGCGTCGGGTACCCCCTGGTCATGCAATCTGGCGATCTGCGATCCGGTCAGGGGATAGACCGCGCGCGTGTCCTGCAACTCGCGGATGATCTCTTCCGCGGGCTTACCGGCCTGGCTCATCTCCACGACCTGCTCGAGGGTGGGCGGCGGGCGGCGCTGCAAGCCGGCGCAACCGGCGAGCAGGACGAGGCAAAGCACAGCCGCCGCGTGTCTGGAAATCCGGCTGGACCCGGGGAACATGGTGGAAGTCATCGGTTGTTTCCTGCCTGATAGACCAACTCCGCCGGCGCCAGGTTCCATGTCCTTGATCGACATCAAACGTTTGTCCGCTGCTGCGGTACGATTGGAGGCCATTCTGGGTCAGGGAGGGCCATATGAAATTTCGCACTTTCGCATTCGCTGTGCTGGTTGCGGCCACAATTGATGCCCGCGCGCAGGAACCGCTGCCGGGACAGATTCTTCACGACACCTATTGCGTCATCTGCCACGACAGCCGCGTTTACACTCGCGAAGATCGCCTCGCCCGTGACTACCGTGAGATTCGCGCGCAGGTCCGGAGGTGGCAGCAAAACATCGGTCTCAAATGGAACGATTCCGACATCGAAAGGGTTTCCTACTACATTGCCTCGAAGTTCTACAGGCTGGCGTGCCCGGAAGCGTGCTGACCCCGGATCGTCGCTAGGCGGGAATGTCCGGGACCAACTGGCTCTCCAGCAGCGCGATCTGGTCCTTCAGCAGCAGCTTGCGCCGTTTCAGGCGCCGCATCTGTAATTCGTCCAGGTTCGGGTCCCGGGCCAGGCGCTCGATGATGTCGTCGAGATCGCGATGCTCGACCTTCAAGGCCTCGATCTTCCCGCGGATGAACCTGGCCTCTTCGTCCGTGAGCTCCATAATTGTCCCCATCTGCAACGGCCGTTCATTTTCCAACTATAGATCAACCCCGGCCTGGTCGCATGCAGCCGGGTGCCACAAACCCGGACGAAACCCGCCGTAAGGGCGCAAAGAACGCTGAGACTTTCAGTACCTGTTGTAGATTTCGAGGGCCTTCAGCATTGACTTCTCGCGTTCGATGATCGGAATCATCTTCGATTCCTTGTCGTCGTACTGCTTTAGCAGCGCGACCACCTTCTCCGCCGCCTCCGCCGGAACCACCACCACGCCGTCCGGATCGCCGGCGATGTAGTCGCCCGGCCGCACCAGGATGCCGCCGCATTTCACCGCAATCTGTTTGTCGACGCTTACCATGCGTCCAACCGAGGTGGCCGGGCTCACGCGCCGCGACCAAGCCGGAAAACCCATGCGCCGCAGTTCGGCAATGTCGCGAACGGCACCGTCGATCACCGCGCCCGAAAGGCCGCGCACCTTCGCTGTGGTGGCCATCAGATTGCCCATTGCCGCGATTTCCAGTCCATCCTCCATCACGTAAACGAGCACGCTGCCCGGCTCGGCCTCGTCCAGGATCTCGAGCAGATGGTTCCGATACTTGCGGTTGTCGGTTCGCGGCACCGGGCGCATCAGCGCAGTGGCGGCACGCCCGACGATCTTGGCGTCGTAGATCGGTTTCATGTCCGACGACATCCAGCCGCGCGCACCGGTTGCCTCCTCCACCGCGTCGGCAATGTTGCCGGTGCTGTTTTCGGCACGCTTGAGCGCGGCGACGATCTCCTCAGGGGTCATCGCGCCGGCGCCGGTCGTCGAAAGGAAAACGGCTGCTCCGAGCACGGCATTGCGGATACGCGCGATATTCATTCGGTCTCCTCTTTTCGTATGGTTCAACCTGGAAAAAATGGTACACCGAATCGGAGGGCGCAATTTGAGCCACACTGGTGCAGCGCTTATGATGGGCAATTTTTTGGGGAGTCTGGAACGTATGGACAAGAACGAGACGCCGCGCGGCATCTACCCGATGCTTTACGCCTTTTTCACGGCGCAGGGCGAGCTGGACCGGAACGCGACGCGGCGCCAGGTACAGGCGTTCGTGGACAACGGCGCCCACGGCATGGCGATGCTGGGGCTGGGCACCGAAGTGAACAAGCTCTCTGATGCGGAGCGGCGGCAACTGGTGCAATGGGTGGCAGAGGACCTGGCAGGGCGGCTGCCGTTGGCGGTGACGGTGAACGCGCCCAGCGTCGACTCGCAAGTCGAGTTCGCAAGATTCGCGCAGTCGCACGGCGCATCGTGGGTGATCCTGCAGCCGCCGCCCGATCGCGGCCTGCCGGAGCAGTTTTTCATCCGTTTCTTCGGAGCGGTGGCCGACCGTCTCGACATTCCGGTCGCCATCCAGAATGCACCCGGGTATCTCGGCGTGGACCTCACCGCCGCAGGCATCGACACGCTTGCGCGCAATCATGCGAATTTCCGCATCCTCAAGGGGGAGGGCCCGGCGCTCGCGATTCGCCGGGTGATCGAGGAAACCGGGGGGCGGGTATCGGTGTTCAACGGCCGCGGCGGACTGGAACTCACCGATAACCTGCGCGCGGGCTGCGCCGGAATGATTCCGGCTGCCGATACCTTCGACCGGCAAGCACGCATTTTCGATCTGTTCGGCGCCGGCAGGGAAGCCGAGGCCGAATCGATTTACCGCGAAGTGCTGCCGGCGATCGTGTTCGTCATGCAGTCGCTGGACACGCTGCACTGTTACGGCAAGCGTCTGGCCGCCCGGCGGCTCGGATTGGGTGCGGTGCATGAGCGCATGCCCGCGCTCGCCGCGGACGCGTTCGGTCTGCAATGCGTCGAACGCTATGCCGCGGCGCTGGGGCCGCTTGTATAGGCACAGGTGCCGTCGAAATCCAGCGCACCCGCGGCTTGCGAGAACCGTCCGACAAGAAAATGCCCGGCGGAATTTTGCCGGGCGTCATTTCCTGTCTTGCGCCGGAATGTGTTCAGTGCGGCTTGCCGCGGCCCGCTCTTCCCGCCGTGACTTTCAGCGGCTTTCTTTTCTTCTTGCCCTTCGGGCGGGTCTTGCCATGGCTGCCGCGGAAAATCTTGCCGCGGCGGGTACGTGCGTCACCACTTCCCATCATTACCTCCTTGATTGGCGGCGAAACTGACCGCTGATTACATCAACCGTGGCGTCGCTGCAACTCAACCCTTGGTCGTGGTCTTGCGGATTTCCTTCTCGTCGGTCCATTCCAGCAGACCGTTTTGAACGTTCCAGAGCTGGAGATTGAACTTGTAGTACACGTCCTTCACGTCTTTCGCCTGTTTCACGATGGAGGTGATGTTGCCCTCCAGGCGGAAGGCCGAGCCGACCATCTTGCCGACCTCGGTGGACTTCTTCGGATCGTAGTACTGGCTCTGCTGGCGCTCCAGTTCCTCAATCTGCTGCTGCATCGCCGCCGCATCCACCGCAAAACGCACCCGGCCGCTTTTCTGAAGTTCGGCGCGGATGCTGTCGGTGATGGCACGGGTATCGATGTATTCGCTGGTCTTGTTCCTCACTTCCTGCACGGTGACGATCGGCAGGTTGCCGCCGGCCACCACCGCCGCGCCGAGCATCGAGCGGGTCATGGATTCGGCGATGAGCTGCAGGTCGGTGGAGCCGAATTCGTTGGTAACGGTCTCGACCCCGCGCGCGTCGCCATAGCGGACTTTGTCCTTGGCGCAGCCGGCGAGGACAAGCAGGCCGCACAGGCCCGCGGCAGCGATCAGGCGAACGGAAGCACTCTTCATCATGGTGTTTCTCCTTCCTGTTACGGGTTTGTTGCGGCGGTTGGTCACTTGTCCTGGTCCATCAGCACGATGCGGAAGTCGGTCGCCTCCGGCGAGGGCGACAGCGTCGTCACCGTGTAGTTGGTGTTGGCATAGAGCAGCAGTGGTTTCCAGGATTCGTCGTCCCAGGCGCGCATGCCTTCCTTGTCCAGCCAGCGGAAGCGATAGGCTATGCGGCGCACTTCCTTGCCGTCGTTCTTCAGATCGACGTCGATGCGCAGCAGGCTGCTGCGTTCGCTGCAACGCAGGTCGGCGATCTCGATATCGTCGGTGTTTCCGGATCTCTCCACCTTGGCCCTTATCAGGTGTTCCTTGTACTTGATCTTCTTGTCGCCGCCGGTGGGGCAGCCGAAGGCGTAGCCGGGCCGTTCGAATTTGCTGCCGCCGCAACCGGCGAGCGCAAACATTGCGGCAAGGAAAAGGGTGAACAGGCGCACATTCATGGTTCGCTCCTAAGGTAATCCAGCGTGTTGGTCAAAACGTTGCCGCCGTCACGGCCGTTGACCGGATGACAGCGCGTGGCGCGGCGGATGCCTCCGTGCCGGGCTGCGCCGGCAGCATGGTGAACGTAGCGCCGCTCATCAGCCTGATCCCGATCACTGCATAACGGCCGGAGACGCTGAAGCGTATCCCCTGCTGGCCGGGCGCAGCCCCGAAACCGACCATGTGCGCACCCGACGGAATCCGCGCCCGGGCGATTGCAATCTGTGCC
>JBGQGT010000143.1:0-6224 GCA_041497595.1 Gammaproteobacteria bacterium | reverse complement strand
TCGGCCTTCTTGAAGTGTGCCTCCATGCGGGAGCCGTGTTCGTCCGCCGACACGGCCAATTGGGGGATGAAAAGCGCGACTGCAGCTGCGAGCACAGTCGCCAGCTTGTATGCGGTCATATGAGTCTCCGTCGGGGTTGATAACCCCGCAACAACGGCTCGCACCCGCTCAGCGTTGACGCGCAGCCGCCAGCGCTTCAGTGACGGCCTTCAGGCGGGCGGCTTCGATTGCAGAGGAAATCCGGCCCGGGTCTCTAATTTCAAGGGCAATCGCGCCGGCGTCCACCGCGCGGGCGGCGGCGGCGGCGCATCGCAGGATATCCGCGGGCGGATACGGGCGCTGCTCGTAGCCGGTTCGGCCATGAAAGTCGCAGGCGCAGGCGGCGACGAACTCCTCGAATCGCTCCGGTTTGCGGAATACGTCGGTTGCGGCAAGCAGCTTCAGTATCGTTCCCGGACGCAACTCTTCGGCGCGGTGCACGTCGCCGTGGTAGCGAGCCACCAGCACTGCCAGGTCGCGGCAGTCGTTCGGCGCGCGCAGCCGCTGGCACAACTTTTCGACCAGCTCGACGCTCTTGTGCTCGTGGCCATGGTGCTTCGGCCACAGCGCCTTCGGAGTCACGCCCTTGCCCAGATCGTGGGTGAGCGCGGCAAAGCGCACCGGCAGCGGGAAGTTCCGGGCGGCAGCGTAATCCACCACCAGCATGATGTGCACCCCGGTGTCCACTTCCGGGTGATGCTCCGGCGGTTGCGGCACGCCGTACAGCGCATCGACTTCGGGAAGGACGTGCGCCAGCGCCCCGCACTCGCGCAGCGTCCGGAACATGCGCGAGGGCGTGGCTTCCATCAGTCCGCGGGAGATCTCCTGCCAGGCGCGTTCCGCAACCAGGTGATCCACCTCGCCGTTGCGGACCATCTCCCGCATCAATTCCAGCGTCTCCGGCGCAACGGTGAATCCGAAGCGGGCGGCGAAGCGTGCCACCCGCAACACCCGCACCGGATCCTCGGCGAAGGCCGGGCTGACGTGGCGCAGAATCCCGGTCTTGAGGTCGGCCACGCCGTGAAAGGGATCGATGATGTTGCCTTGCTGGTCGCGGGCGATCGCGTTGATGGTGAGGTCGCGGCGCGCCAGGTCCTGCTCCAGCGTCACCTCCGGCGCAGCGTAGACATCGAAGCCTTTGTAGCCGCGCGCGGTCTTCCTTTCGGTTCGCGCCAGCGCGTATTCTTCGTGGGTCTGCGGATGCAGGAAAACCGGGAAATCCCTGCCCACCGGGCGGTAGCCCTGCCGCTCCATCTGTTCGGGGGTGGCGCCGACCACGACGTAGTCCTGGTCGGCCACCTCGCGCCCGAGCAGACGGTCCCTCACCGCACCGCCGACGGCGTAGATCTTCATGGTTCGTATTCGGGAATGACCTCGGTCTCGGCATTCGCCCCGGTGATCCACTCCTGCATTGCCGCAAGCGCGTACACGGACTCGGCATACTCGCGCGCGCCGCCTTCCAGTTCCACTTCGTAAGTGTGAAAGCGCGACACCACCGGGGCATACATGGCGTCGGCCACGGAAAACTCGCCGTAGAGAAACGGCCCGTCGGCGCCGAAGCGTGCGCGGCAGTCGTTCCACATCGCCTGGATGCGTGAAATCTCGGCCAGCACCTCAGGGGTTCTGCCGCGCCCCGGCATCCGGCGGCGCACGTTCATCGCCATCTGGCTGCGCAGGTTGACGAATCCGGAATGCATTTCGGCGCTGATCGAGCGCGCGTTGGCCTGTGCCCGGGTGTCGGCCGGCCAGAGTCGCTTCTCCGGATGCTTTTCAGCGAGATATTCGCAGATCGCCAGCGAGTCCCACACCGTCAGGCTGCCGTCCACCAGCACGGGTACGCGGCCGGCGGGGGAGTAACGCAGGATCGTCTCCTTGCTGTCCTGGCGATAAAGCGGAATGCGAACTTCGTCGAAGGCAATTCCGGTGTGCTTCATCAGCAGCCACGGACGCAGCGACCAGGAGGAATAGGCCTTGTTGCCGATTACCAGGGTGGGATTGGACATCGAACAGCTCCTGACAGGCGCACGGGGCGGGAACGCGCGGTTGGAAAATCAACGGCGGGCGCGGAAACGGAACCACCGGTACCGCGCCCTCGGGGTATTTTCGGCGAGATAAAGCGGCACCACTGCCTCGAGCGGTGTCGGCTCGAAGCCGAACACGCCGGGAAACGGGCAAGCACAGACGCTGTCCACTTTCATCGAGTAATAGTTGTCCCGCGACATCAGCTTCACCGGCAGCCACTCCATCATCCAGGCTTGCAGGTAGGAAAGCGGGTCGTTGAGCGGGATTATCGGCCGCTCCAGTCCGAGCACGCGGCAGACATACTCGACCAACTCCTGCAAGGTGTAGATCGCGGGGCCGCAAAGTTCATAATTTTGGTCGGCGGTGCGCGCTTCCCCGAGGCTGAGCACCACGGCACGCGCCACATCCTCGACGAACACAGGCTGGAAGCGCGCCTGCGGGCTTGCCAGCACGATCACCGGCAGACTGCGCACCAGGCGCGCGATCAGATTGAGAAAGCGGTCCTCGCGCCCGAAGATCACCGAGGGGCGGAAGATCGTGGTGCGGATGCCGGCGGCCTGCGCCACGCGGATCTGCTGTTCACCGCCGGCCTTCGAGCGCAGGTATTCGCTGGGGGCATCGTGCGCCGCCCCGAGCGCGGAAACGTGCAGCAGCCGGCGCACGCCCTGCTCACGGCAGGCGTCCACGATTTTCCGCGGCAGTTCGGTGTGGGTGCGGGCGAAGCCGCCTTTGCGCCTCTCATGCAGGATGCCGGCCAGGCTCACCACCGCATCGGTTCCGGCGACCAGGCGCGAAAGCGTCGCCGGATCGTGAACGTCGGCGTTCACCACATCCACCGTCGGAAGCACGATCAGCGCCTTGGCTCGCTCGCGATGACGGGTCGGCACCCGTACCTGGATTCCCTGCGTCGCCAGCAGATGAACGATGTGGCTGCCTAGAAATCCTGACCCGCCGATTACGCAAACCGAACTGATTTTCATGTCGTCGACGCGACGGAATTGCGCGGCGAGAGCCCGCGGGGAAGCAATTATAAGTCGGCGATTGCCGCTTACGGTCAGTTGTTCTGCAGCGTCCTGGCGGGAACGGTGCCGAGCCGCTCGCGCAGGCTGGGTCCTGTCTGGCGCAGCAGCCGCGCATAGTACAGCGTATTGTTCATGACCCGCTTGACGTACTCGCGCGTTTCGGCGAACGGGATGGTCTCGATATAGACCGCGCCCTCGAGAGGGCGGCCGGCCGTCCACTCGCGCGCGCGGCGCGGGCCGGCGTTGTAGCCGGCGGAGGCGAGCACCATTTGGTTGTCCAGGGAGTCCATCATCTGGCGCAGGTAGTAGGTGCCCAGCACGATGTTGGAGTCCGCCGTTGCGGTGAGTGTGGCGTGGTGGCCGTTCAAGCCCAGGCGCTTTGCCACCCAGCGCGCGGTGGACGGCATCAACTGCATCAATCCGCTGGCGCCGGCGGTGGAACGGGCGGTGTGCACGAAGCGGCTCTCCTGGCGCACCAGGCCGTAGACCCAGGCTTCGTCGAGGTCGAGCTGGCTGGCATAATCCTGCACTACCTCCCGATACGGGGTGGGGTAGCGCAACCCGAAGTCGTGCAGCAACACGGTGCGCTCTGCGGTGTCGATGGCGCGCTCGTACCATTGGTTGCGTGACGCCAGTTCAGCGGCGGCAAGCAACTGCTTGTCTTCATAGTCCTTGACGGCCCACTGCCATTCCAGCGCGCCTTCGTAGCGCTGACCGATGCCGTACAGCCTCAACGCGCGCACGATGCCGGGTTCTTTGGCGATCGCCTCGATTTGGTCCTGGTCAGGCCGGTAGGTCTGCGGCACCGTGCTGATCGAGGTGCCGAGTTCCTCTGCGGCGAGCTGGCCGTAGAAGTTGAACTGGTTGGAAAGCGGTGCCAGCAGCGCGTTGGCTTCCGACTGGCGGCCCAGCGCCGACAACGCGCGCGCTTTCCAGTAGTGCCATTGCGGCCATTTGTACTCCGCCGGCGACATCGCCTCGATGGCGGCGAGCACCTCGTTCCAGTTGCCGGCGCGCAGCGCGGCGCGGGCACGCCAGGTGAGCTGGCGATCGTTGATGCCGTTGCCCGCGTTCCTGAACCAGGTAAGCGCATCCGGATGAAGGTTGCGCGCGGCGACCGAGGCGATTTGCGCCCACGCGTACTCGCGCTCGGCGTTCGGCAACTCCTCGGCGATTCTGTGCAGCCGGTCGGCAGCGGTCTGCGGCCAGCCCTCCGCGGTCTTGTACAGCGCGTAGATCGCCAGTTCGCGCTGGGCGCGGGTCTTCAACGGCAGCGGGGCGCGGTCCAGAAAATGCTGCGGCCGGCGCGATATCGAATCCAGCGTCTTCGGGTCCGGGCGTTGCCCCGCCGGCAGATAACCGAGCAACATCCTGGCGCCGCTCAAGTTGCCGATCTCCAGCGCAAGGCGGATCCTGGTCCAGCTGTCCTCGGCGGCGAGCATGTCTTTCTTGAACATCAACTCGAACAAGGGCAGGCAGCTTTCCGGGACGACCTGCGCGGTGAACCACAGCGGCCGTGCCTGCGTCAGAATCCCGGACTCGCCCCGCGCCAGGCGCGCCTGATAGGCAAAGCAGACCAGCTCGGGGTCTTCGGTGGTGAGCTGCGGGTATTCGCGCAGGAAACCCGGCCAGTCGCGATCTTTCGCCAGCTGCCGCAGCCAGTCCGCGCGCAACCGGTCGGCGACCAGGCTGTTGTTGTAACGTGCCAGGAAGTTCTTGATCTCGCCGGGAGACAGGTCGGTGAGGCGCGAACGCAGCTGCCAGTACTGCACATACGGGGCGAGCGGATAGTCATCGTCGAGCTGCTTGGCAAGCCGGTCCAGCCGTGCGATGTCGCCACGCTGGAACGCTTCGCGCGCGTCGAGAAACACTTCGTCGTCTGGCGCGGCCAATGCGGCGCAGGAGGCGAACAGCAGTACGGCAAGGCTTCTTTTCACGGCGTCAATCTAGGCGCAGCAAGGATGAATCGGTCAACTTGCAATTATAAGTGGGCGCCCGGAGAAATAGAGCACGTTTTAGGCCAGAAACAGCGAATAGGCAGGGTTCCTGGTCTCGTCCCAGTGCGCGTAGCCGAGTTGCGAGAGAAACCTGCGGAACGCCGCCCGATCGCGCGGCGGCACCTGCATTCCCACCAGCACGCGCCCGTAGTCGGCGCCGTGGTTGCGGTAGTGGAACAGGCTGATGTTCCAGTCGTGGCTCATGCTGTCGAGGAAATTCATCAGCGCTCCCGGGCGCTCCGGGAACTCGAAACGGTACAGCCTCTCGTTCTCGACCGAGGGCGCGCGGCCGCCCACCAGGTGGCGCACGTGCAGCTTGGCCATTTCGTTGTCGCTGAAATCGAGCGTCGGCAGCCCATTGCGGCGCAGCCGCGCGATGAGCTTGCGGGTCTCGTCGCGGTTGCGCACCTGCACGCCGACGAACACATGGGCTTCCGCGGGGTCGGCGTAGCGATAGTTGAATTCGGTGACGTTGCGCGCCCCGAGTAGCGAGCAGAACTGCTTGAAGCTGCCGGGGCGCTCGGGGATCGTGACCGCCAGGATGGCTTCGCGTTTCTCGCCCAGTTCGGCGCGCTCGGCGACAAAGCGCAGGCGGTCGAAGTTCATGTTGGCGCCGCTGGCCACCGCGACATAGGTCTGGCCTCTTTGCTTGCGGCGCTCGGCGTAAACCTTGGCGCCGGCGATCGCGAGCGCGCCCGCCGGTTCCAGGATCGAGCGGGTGTCCTCGAACACGTCCTTGATCGCGGCGCAGATGGCATCGTTGTCCACCAGGATCATCTCGTCCACCAGCTCCCGGCACAGGCGGAAGGTTTCGACGCCGACCTGCTTGACCGCCACGCCGTCGGCAAAAAGCCCGACCTGCGCAAGCCGCACCCTGTGGCCGGCAGCAAGGGAGCGGGCCATCGCGTCGGCATCGACCGGCTCCACGCCGATGATCCGGATCTCCGGACGCAGGCGCTTGACGTAAGCCGCGATTCCGGCGATCAGCCCGCCGCCGCCCACGGCGACGAAAATGGCGTCGATCGGGCCGCTGTGCTGGCGCAGGATCTCCATGCCGATGGTGCCCTGCCCGGCGATCACGTCCGGGTCGTCGTAGGGATGCACGAAAGTGAGCTTCTCGCGCTTGGCGATCTTCAGTGAGTGC
>JBGQGT010000142.1:0-6229 GCA_041497595.1 Gammaproteobacteria bacterium | reverse complement strand
GGAAAACCTTCTTACCGGCGCGTTCACCCGCAACGTGGGTCGCACCGAGATTGCCGCAGACCTTGACAAGGTCTACACCTATTTCCCGCGTCTGAAGCAGCGCCGCGGCAGCCTTGCCGGCTACACCTCGGGTGGCGAACAGCAGATGACCGCGGTGGGCCGCGCGCTGATGGCACGACCGCGCATGATTCTTCTCGATGAGCCTTCGATGGGCCTCGCGCCGCAGATCGTCGAGGAAATTTTCGAGATCGTGCGCAGCCTGAACCAGAACGAAAAAGTGAGCTTCCTGCTTGCGGAGCAGAATACCAACGTCGCGCTGCGTCATGCCGACTACGGCTACATACTCGAGAACGGCCGGGTGGTGATGGACGGCCCGGCTGCCGATCTCGCCAGCAACGAGGACGTGAAGGAGTTCTATCTGGGCCTCTCGACCTCCGGACGCAAGAGCTTTCGCGATTCGAAGCATTACCGCCGCCGCAAGCGCTGGCTAGCATGACTTGAGGGCCGAGTAGCAAGGACCGAGGTTCGAGTAGAACCCGCCCGAGCCAACGGCTCTATAGTTTTTCACTCGGCCCTCGGGCCTCGGACCTCGCACCTGATTTCATGGACTATTACGACGACCTCGAAACCCGCGACCCGGAACAGCGCATGCGTGCGTTGTTCTCGGCTTTGCCCGGACAGATCGCGCACGCCAGGGCAAATGCTCCCTGCTTCGCGCGCCTGCTGAAGGATGTCGAGCCGAATGAGATGCGCGACCGCAAGGCGCTGGCGAAGCTGCCGGTCACGCGCAAGTCCGATCTGATCGCGCTGCAGAAAGAGGCGCCGCCATTCGCCGGAATGACCGCGGTTGCGACCGGCGCCCTGGGCCGCGTGTTCTCTTCGCCGGGTCCCATTTACGACCCGCAGGGCGCCAGAGGCGATTTCTGGCGCATGGGCCGAGCGCTGTTCGCGGCCGGGTTTCGGCGCGGCGACCTGGTGCACAACACGTTCTCCTACCACTTCACGCCGGCAGGAATGATGATGGATCTGGGCGCGCAGGCAGTCGGCTGCGCGGTATTTCCGGCCGGCATCGGACAGACCGAACTGCAGGTCGCGGCGATTGCCGATCTGAAACCGGATGGCTACGCCGGAACGCCTTCGTTCCTGAAGATCCTCCTCGAGAAGGCCGACGAACTGAAGGGCAACGCCTCGAGCCTGAAGAAAGCGCTGGTGTCGGGCGAGGCCTTGCTGCCGCCGGTGCGCACGTGGCTCAATGCGCGCGGCATCGACGTGCGCCAATGCTACGGCACCGCGGACCTCGGGCTGATCGCCTACGAAACCGAACCGATGGGCGGACTGATCGTGGACGAAGGCGTCATCGTCGAAATCCTGCGCCCCGGCACCGGCGACCCTGTCGCCGAAGGCGAAGTCGGAGAAGTCGTGGTAACGACGTTGTGCACCGAGTATCCGCTGATCCGCTTCGCCACCGGCGATCTTTCCGCCGTGGCCGCCGGCATCAGTCCCTGCGGCCGCACCAACACGCGCATCAAAGGATGGATGGGACGCGCCGACCAGACGACGAAAGTGAAGGGCATGTTCGTGCATCCTTCGCAGGTCGCGCAGGTGGTGAAACGCCACGCCGAGATCCTGAAGGCGCGGCTGGTGGTGGACCACGACGCCGACAAGAACGACCGCATGACGCTGCGCTGCGAAGTGCGCAGCGGAAACGATCTGCTGGCGCAGGCCATCGCCAACACGCTGCGCGAGGTGTGCAAACTGCGCGGACAGGTCGAGTTCGCCGAGGTCGGCTCGCTGCCCAACGACGGCAAGGTCATTGAAGATCTGAGAAAGTACGATTGACGCGCTGGCGCGAGTGAAGGCGTGAAGGGTGAAGAGTGAAGAGGCACAACCTAACAGGCTGTTGAAAAACGAATTGCGACGCTCAAAACGCGTCAATTTGGGGGTCCTTCGACCCCTCCCGGCATAGAAAGAATCGCTTGTGGCGCGTCCTGTGAGGTCAAGAAAGATTCGCCCATCCACAATGAATCGAATTTCAACAGCCTGCTAACGCTCTTTCAGGTTCTGGCTCGCCCTAGTCTCCAGATCGCAATTACCCTTCACTCATTCACTCATTCACGCTTTCACCCTTCACCATGAGCGTCGCGAAATGAACACATCTATCAGCAGATATCCCGTCCCGAAGCTCGAAGACCTGCCGCAGGACATCCGCGCGAAGATGCTGGAAGTGCAGCAGAAGGCCGGGTTCATCCCCAACGTGTTCCTGACGCTTGCGCACCGGCCCGACGAATTCCGTGCGTTTTTCGCCTACCACGACGCGCTCATGCTTAAGGACTCGGGGCTCAGCAAAGCCGAGAAGGAAATGATCGTGGTCGCCACCAGCGGGTTGAACCAGTGCCCCTACTGCGTGATCGCCCACGGCGCGATTCTGCGCATCTACGCGAAGAATCCACAGATCGCCGACCAGGTGGCGATCCATCACCGCAAGGCCGACATCACGCCGCGCCAGAAGGCGATGCTGGATTTCGCCTGCAAGCTAGCCCGCACTCCCGAGGTCATGGTCGAAGCCGACCACGAGGCGCTGCGCAACCACGGCTTCAGCGCAGAGGACATCTGGGACATCGGTGCCATAACCGCGTTGTTCGCGCTCTCCAACCGCATGGCGCATCTGATCGACATGCGCGCCAACGACGACTTCTACCTGCTCGGGCGCGTTCCGCCATCCGCCAAATAAGCAGCCGAAGCCCCTGTCCGGCAAGGGTTTTGCACGGCTTGCCGGTGATATAATTTTTGTCAAAATCGGGCGCGGCGTCACCAACACCGCAGTCCCCGGTAACGACGGCAACCTCACCAAGGGCAGAAACCATGGCAGCGCTTCCGGACGACGATCCGCAAGAGACGAACGAGTGGCTGGATGCTCTCGACGGTGTGCTCCAGCACGAGGGCCCGGAACGTGTGCACTACATCCTCGAGAAACTGCTCGAGAAGGCACGCCGCTCGGGCGTGTATTTGCCGTACAGCGCCAATACCCCCTACTTCAACACCATCCCGCCCGGCAAGGAGGAGCGCTCCCCGGGAAACCACGAGCTGGAACAGCGGATCCGCTCGTACGTGCGCTGGAACGCCGCCGCGATGGTGTTGCGCGCCAACAAGCTGTCCTCGGAATTGGGCGGCCATATCGCCAGCTTCGCCTCGGCGGCGACGCTCTATGACGTCGGCTTCAATCACTTCTGGCACGCGCCTTCGGAGAACCACGGCGGCGACCTGGTGTTCTTCCAGGGACACTCCGCGCCCGGGGTCTATGCCCGCGCCTTCATGCTCGGGCGGCTTACCAGGGAGCAAATGGACAACTTCCGCCAGGAAGTGGACGGCAAGGGCCTGTCTTCCTATCCGCACCCGTGGCTGATGCCGGACTTCTGGCAGTTCCCGACGGTGTCGATGGGGCTGGGACCGATCATGGCGATCTACCAGGCGCGGTTCATGAAGTACCTGCAGGACCGCAGCTTGGCCAATACCGAGGGCCGCAAGGTCTGGTGCTTCCTCGGCGACGGCGAGGTGGACGAGCCCGAGTCGACGGGCGCGATCGGCGTGGCGTCGCGTGAAAAGCTCGACAATTTGATCTTCGTGGTGAACTGCAATCTGCAGCGCCTGGATGGGCCGGTACGCGGCAACGGCAAGATCATCCAGGAGCTGGAATCGGATTTCCGCGGCGCCGGCTGGAACGTGATCAAGGTGATCTGGGGCTCCTACTGGGATCCGCTGCTGGCTAGAGACAAGAACGCCTTGCTGGTCAAGCGCATGGAAGAGTGCGTGGACGGCGAGTACCAGACGTTCAAATCCAAGGACGGCGCCTACGTGCGCAAGCACTTCTTCGGCAAGTACCCGGAGTTGCTGGAGATGGTGGCCAACATGTCCGACGACGACATCTGGCGGCTGAATCGCGGCGGCCACGATCCGCACAAGATTTATGCCGCGTACACCGCGGCGGTAAAGCACCAGGGTCAGCCGACGGTGATTCTGGCCAAGACCATCAAGGGTTACGGGATGGGCGAGGCCGGCGAGGCGCAGAACATCACCCACCAGCAGAAGAAGATGGGAACGACCTCGCTCAAGGCGTTCCGCGACCGCTTCAACCTGCCGGTCCCCGACGAAAAGCTGGAGGAAGTGCCCTACCTCACTTTCGACGAAGGCTCAGCCGAACTCGATTACATGCGCAAGCATCGCGAGGCGCTGGGCGGCTATTTGCCGACGCGCCGCCTCAAGGGCGACGCACTGGAAATACCGGCGTTGTCAGCCTTCGAACCGCTGCTGAAGAGCTCGGAGGAGCGCGAGGTTTCCACCACGATGGTGTTCGTGCGCATCCTCAACATCCTGGTGAAGGACAAGAACATCGGCAAGCGCGTGGTGCCGATCGTGCCCGACGAATCCCGCACTTTCGGCATGGAAGGCATGTTCCGGCAGCTTAGCATCTGGTCCTCGGTCGGCCAGCTCTACACGCCGCAGGACGCCGACCAGTTGATGTTCTACAAGGAGGACAAGAACGGCCAGATCCTGCAGGAAGGCATCAACGAGCCCGGGGCGATGTCCTCGTGGATCGCCGCGGCGACGTCGTATTCGACGCACGGCGTGTCGATGATCCCGTTCTACATCTACTACTCGATGTTCGGCTTCCAGCGCGTCGGCGACCTGGCCTGGGCGGCCGGCGACCAGCGTGCACGCGGTTTTCTTCTGGGCGGAACCTCCGGCCGCACCACGCTGAACGGCGAGGGGCTGCAGCACGAGGACGGCCACAGCCATGTCCTGGCTTCGACTATCCCCAACTGCATTTCCTACGACCCGACCTTCTCCTACGAAGTCGCGGTGATCATCCAGGACGGCCTGCGCCGCATGGTCAAGGAGCAGCAGGACGTCTTCTTCTACATCACTCTGCTCAACGAGAATTACTCTCACCCGGCGATGCCGAAAGGCGCCGAAGACGGTATTCTCAAGGGGATGTACAAGCTTCGCGAGGGACGAGGGACGAGGGACGAGGGACGAGGAAAAAAAGGCGCACCGCGTGTGCAACTGCTGGGCAGCGGTGCGATATTGCGCGAAGTCATTGCCGCGCAGGACCTGCTGGAAAAGGACTTCGGCGTATGCGCCGACGTGTGGAGCGCGACCAGCTTCAACGAATTGCGCCGCGAGGGCCTAGAGGTGCAGCGCTGGAACCTGCTGAACCCCGAGCAAAGTCCGCGCGAAACCTACGTGAGCCGATGCCTGAATCACGCGCCCGGTCCGGTCGTCGCCGCGACCGATTACATGAAGATCTTCGCCGATCAGATCCGCCCGTTCATCTACAAGCCTTACGTGGTGCTCGGCACCGACGGTTTCGGCCGCTCCGATTACCGGCGGCAGTTGCGCAAGTTCTTCGAAGTGGATCGCTACTACGTCACCGTGGCCGCGCTCAAAGCGCTTGCCGATGAGGGCAGCGTGCCGGCCTCGACAGTGGCCAAGGCGATCAAGAAGTACGCGATCGATCCGGGCAAGCCGAACCCGGTAACGGTATGAAATACAGTGGAGGCGTGAAGGGTGAAGGGGTGAAGGTGTCAACCCATTCTTTCCCGCATTCACTCATTCACTCATTCACTCATTTACCATTCACTATTTACCGTTCACTATTCACCAGATAAAACATGGGAAGCTTACGCGACGTCCTCGTTCCCGACATCGGCGATTTCAAGAACATCCCGGTGATCGAAGTCCTGGTCAAGCCGGGTGATACCGTCAAGGCGGAAGACTCGCTGATCACGCTCGAATCCGACAAGGCGACGATGGAAGTCCCGGCGCCGTTCGCCGGCGTGGTCAAGGAAATGAAGATCAAGCCCGGCGACAAGGTATCGGAAGGCATGCCGATCCTCAGCCTGGAAGTCAGCGACGGTGCGCCGGCTCCCGCAGCCGCAGCCCCGCAGAAGCCCGCCGCTCCGGCGCAAGCGCCGGCACCAGCCGCTCAGACTGCCGCTCCGGCTGTCAAACCAACACCCGCACCTGCTCCCGCACCGTCATCACCCCAGCCTGCCGTCGGGCCGATCGACGAGGCTGGCTTCTCCAAGGCGCACGCCAGCCCTTCGGTGCGCCGCTTCGCGCGCGAGCTGGGCGTCGATCTCGCCCGCGTCAAAGGCAGCGGCCCGAAGGAGCGCATCCTCAAGGAAGACATCGCCAACTTCGTGAAGAACGCGCTGGCGCAACCGGCCGG
>JBGQGT010000141.1:0-6233 GCA_041497595.1 Gammaproteobacteria bacterium | reverse complement strand
CGGCACGCTGGGCTACGCCTTGCGGGTGCGGGCAAAGACGCTGCCGGTGAAGAAGTTCGTGCGCATCGACCATACCGGCTTTCGCGACCCGAAAGCCTACTTTGCTGCCCTGGAACGGGCCTGCGCGTCGCCAGCCGATTTTGTCGACGGCGTGGTGTTTGGCGCCGGTGAGATGGTTCTGACCACAGGAAGCTTCACTGACGAAGCGCCGTTTACGAGCGACTACACTTTCGAGCACATCTACTACCGCTCGATCCGCGAAAAGACCACCGATTACCTCGCGGCGCGCGATTTTCTGTGGCGCTGGGACACCGACTGGTTCTGGTGCTCCAAAAATCTGGGCGCGCAGAATCCGCTGATCCGCCGGCTGCTCGGCAGGTCGCGGCTCAATTCGCGCACCTACACCAAGGTCATGCGCTGGAATAGCCGCTGGAAGCTCACCCACCGGCTCGACAGGCTATCGGGGCTGCATCGCGAGTCGGTGATCCAGGACGTCGACATCCCGCTCGAGCGCGCGCCCGAATTCCTCGAATTCTTCCGGCGCGAGATCGGCATCCTGCCGGTCTGGATCTGTCCGATCCGGGCAGGCAACCCGCAGGCGCGGTTCGACCTGTACCCGCTGGTCGCGGGCAGGACCTATGTCAACTTCGGCTTCTGGGACGTGGTGAAATCCCGGGTCGCTCATCCGCGCGGGCATTTCAACCGGCTCATCGAGCGCAAAGTCGCCGAACTCGGCGGCGTCAAGTCGCTTTATTCGGAAAGCTACTATCCGCGCGAAGAGTTCTGGGGAATTTACAGCGAAACTGCCTACCGGCGCCTGAAGGGAAAGTACGATCCGCAGGGCAGGCTGCGCGACCTGTACGACAAGTGCGTGCTCAAAGCTTAGAGCCCGGATCCTGAACCCAATCGCGCGCCACCAGGAACTTCTCGTACAACGCCGCCTCGGCGGTGCCGGGCTCGGGCTTCCAGTCGTAGCGCCACTTCACCATTGGCGGCAGCGACATCAGGATGGATTCGGTACGCCCGCCGGATTGCAGTCCGAACAGCGTTCCGCGGTCGTAGACCAGGTTGAACTCGACGTAACGCCCGCGCCGATAGGCCTGGAAGTCGCGTTCGCGATCGCCGTAAGGCAGATCCTTGCGGCGTTCGGCAATCGGGACATAGGCGTCGACGAAATGGTCGCCGACGCTGCGGGTGAGCGCGAAACAGGTATCGAAATCCGGATCGGACAGGTCGTCGAAAAAAATGCCGCCGATCCCGCGCGGCTCCTGGCGATGCTTGAGGAAAAAATACGTGTCGCACCACTTCTTGAATTTCGGATGTGCTTCGGCTCCGAACGGATCGAGCGCGGCCTGGCAGGTCTGGTGGAAGTGAACCGCGTCCTCCTCGAATCCGTAGTACGGCGTCAGGTCCATCCCGCCGCCGAACCACCACACCGGATCGGCCGCGTCTTTCTCGGCCACGAAGAAACGCACGTTCATGTGAACCGTGGGTACATAGGGGTTGCGCGGGTGCAACACCAGCGACACGCCCAATGCCTGGAACGAGCGTCCGGCAAGATCGGAGCGCGACACGGTGGCCGAGGGCGGAAGCGACGACCCGGTGACGTGAGAGAAGTTGACCCCGCCGCGCTCGAACAGGTTTCCTTCCTCGATCAGGCAACTCACGCCGCCGCCCCCTTCAGGACGGTCCCATGAATCGCGGCGGAAGGCGTTGCCGTCCATCTCCTCCAGGCGGCCGACGATCCAGTCCTGCAGGCCGGTCAGGTACTCCCTGATCGTCTTGATTTCCATGCTGGTCTATAACGTGCTTTTCTTGGCGCCGATGGCGCGGAAGCCGATGTCGCGGCGCATCTGCCGCCCTGCGAACTGGATGCCCTCGGCGATTTCGTAGGCGCGCCGCTGCGCCACGCGCACCGTGTCGCCAAGCGCGGTCACGCACAGCACCCGCCCGCCGTTGACGACGACCTTGCCCCCCGCGAGTGCGGTGCCCGCGTGAAACACGTGGAAATCGTCGCCAGCGCGCGACAACCCGGTTATCTCGTCGCCCTTGCGCGGATTGTCCGGATAGCCCGCTGCGGCCATCACCACGCCGAGCGCGACCCGGCGGTCCCACTCGACTTCGATGTTTTTCAGTGTGCCGTTGACGGCGTGCTCGATGAGCGTGAACAGGTCGCTTTTCAGCCGCATCATGATCGGCTGGGTCTCCGGATCACCCATACGGCAGTTGAACTCGAGTACCTTGGTGTCGCCGTTCGGTCGGATCATCAGGCCGGCGTAAAGAAATCCGCTGTAAGGCGTGACTTGCTTCTCCATCCCGGCAACCACCGGCTGGATGACTTCACGCATGACCCGTGCGTGGATGGACGGGGTCAGCACCGGCGCCGGCGAGTACGCGCCCATTCCGCCGGTATTCGGGCCATGGTCGCCGTCGAGCAGACGCTTGTGATCCTGGCTCGACGCCAGCGGCAGGACGTGCTTGCCGTCCACCATCACGATGAAGCTGGCTTCCTCTCCTTCCAGAAACTCCTCGATGACCACGCGCGCGCCTGCGGCCCCCATCCTGTTGTCGACCAGCATCATGTCGATGGCGGCGTGAGCCTCCTCGAGCGTCATTGCCACCACCACGCCCTTGCCGGCGGCAAGTCCGTCGGCCTTGATGACGATCGGCGCGCCCTGCTGCCTGACGTAATCGCGCGCCGCTTTGGCGTCGGAGAAAGTGGCATGCGCCGCCGTCGGAATGCCGTTCGCGACCATGAAGGACTTGGCAAAGTCCTTCGAGGATTCGAGCTGCGCCGCCTGCCGCGTTGGGCCGAAGATCTTCAACCCCGCGGCGCGAAACGCATCGACGATGCCTTCCGAAAGCGGCGCCTCGGGGCCGACCACGGTGAGCGCGATCGATTCCTTGCGGGCGAAATCCACCAATTCCGGGATCGAGGTGATCGGCACGTTGAACAACCCGTCCTCGCGCGCCGTACCGGCGTTGCCCGGCGCGACGTAAACCCGTCCGATGCGCGGCGACCGAGCCAGCCGCCAGGCGAGTGCGTGCTCGCGACCGCCGCCACCGACTACCAGTAAGTTCATTGGTTGAGCCCGCGAGGAAACGTTGCCGCTCAGATTATTCTAGTGGCGGAAATGGCGCACGCCGGTGAAGGCCATGGCGATGCCGTGTTCGTCGGCGGCGGAGATGACCTCTTCGTCGCGCACGCTGCCGCCGGGCTGGATGATCGCCGCAGCCCCGGCCTTGGCAACGACGTCGACCCCGTCGCGGAACGGGAAAAAAGCATCCGAAGCGACCACCGAACCCTTGAGCGACAGGCCGGCGTTCTCCGCCTTGATCGAAGCGATGCGCGCGCTGTCCACCCGGCTCATCTGTCCGGCGCCCACGCCCAGCGTCATGCCCTCGGTGCAGAACACGATGGCGTTGGACTTGACGAACTTGGCAACGCGCCACGCGAACAACAGGTCGGCAAGCTGCTGCGGGGTCGGATGTTTCCTGGTGACGATGCGCAGGTCGCCGGCCTGGACGTTCATGGCATCGGGTGTCTGCACCAGCAGGCCACCGCCGACGCGCTTAATATCGTAGTCGTTGCCTCCGGAATCGGCTGCGACTTCCAGCACCCGCAGGTTGCTCTTCTGCGCCAGCACCGCCGCGGCCCCCGCCAGCACCCGCGGCGCAATCAATACCTCGGCGAACTGCTGCGACACGGCTGCCGCGGTTTCCTCGTCCAGTTCGCGATTGAAGGCGATGATGCCGCCGAAAGCCGAAGTCGGATCGGTCTTGAACGCCCGGCGATAGGCATCGACCGCGCTCGCGGCCACCGCCACGCCGCACGGATTGGCGTGCTTGATGATCACGCATGCCGGCTGGTCGAAGGTCTTCACGCATTCCCAGGCTGCGTCGGCATCCGCGATATTGTTGTAGGAAAGTTCCTTGCCCTGCCGTTGCACATAGTTGCTCAGCGTGCCGGGTACCGGCTTCAGGTCACGGTAGAACGCCGCCTGCTGGTGCGGATTCTCGCCGTAGCGCAGGTCCTGGACTTTGACGAAACTCGAATTGAACTGATCGGGGAATCCGCTGCGCTTGCCGTGAATGTCGGTGGCGGTGAGGTAGTTGCTGATCGCGCCATCGTAGGCCGCCGTGTGGGAAAAGGCCTTGCGCGCCAGGCGGAAGCGCGTCTCCACGCTGATCGCGCCGCTGGCGGATTCCATTTCCGCGATCAGCGCCGGGTAGTCCGCCGGATCGGTGACCACAGTGACGTGCTGCCAGTTCTTCGCCGCCGCACGCACCATCGTGGGGCCGCCGATGTCGATATTTTCGATTGCCTCCTCGAGGGTGCAAGCGGCCTTGGAGATGGTTTCCACGAAGGGATACAGATTCACGGCCACCAGGTCTATAGTCGGGATGCGCGCCTTGGCCATCGCCTCGACGTGCGCCGGAAGGTCGCGGCGCGCGAGGATGCCGGCGTGCACCTTGGGATGCAGGGTCTTCACCCGGCCGTCGAGCATCTCGGGGAAACCGGTGTAATCGCCGATCTCGGTGACCTTGATCCCGGCCTCGCGCAGCAGCCTGGCGGTACCGCCGGTGGACAGGATTTCGAATCCGAAGCGCTGTAGCGCGCGGCCGAAATCCGCTGCGCCGGTCTTGTCGGAAAGGCTGATCAGGGCTTGTCTACGAGTCATGGCGGGACCAAAAAAATAAAACCGCCCGCGTTGATCGCGCGGGCGGGTTGACGCGGGAGGGCAACGGCGCGCTACTTGATGCTGTACTCCTTCATTTTCTTGCGCAGCGTATTGCGGTTCAGCCCTAGCAACTGCGCGGCTTGGGTCTGGTTGCCGGCAACCCGGTGCAGCACGAGCTCGAGCAGCGGCTTTTCCACCGAGCTGATCACCATGTTGTAAATCGCGCAGGGTTTCTCCCCGTCCAGATCCCTGAAATAGCCGTCCATTGCCTTGCGCACGCAGCGGGCAATTTCGTTGTCATTCATCATGCTGCAAGTTCCTCGATATAGGTCAGGCGTTCTCCCAACCCGGCAAGTTCGGTGAAAAAGCCGTCCACCGCGACCAGTTGCTGACGCGCGGTCTCCAGCCGATTCATGGTCTGGCGGAACCTGGCCGCGCCGGCAAGCTCGCTGGTGTACCAGGAAATGTGCTTGCGGGCGATGCGCACGCCGGACTGCTCTCCGTAAAGCGCGTACAGAGCATGCAAATGCTGTACCAGCACGCCATGAATTTCCCCGACTTCGGGCGCGGGCAGGTATTCGCCGCTGGCGAGGTAGTGCTCGATCTCGCGGAAAATCCACGGGCGGCCCTGCGCGGCGCGGCCGATCATGATCGCGTCGGCCCTGGTACGGGAAAGAACTTCGCGCGCCTTTTCGGGTGAATCGATGTCGCCGTTGGCGATGACCGGGATGCCGACTTGAGACTTCACCGCGGCGATGGTGTCGTATTCGGCATCGCCGGCGAAACCGCAGGCACGGGTGCGGCCGTGGACCGAGATCGCCTGGATGCCGGAGGATTCCGCGATTTTTGCCATTCGCACCGCATTCCTGTTGTGCGCATCCCAGCCGGTCCGGATCTTGAGCGTTACCGGTACTGCGACCGCCGCGACCACGGAATCGAGAATTCTTCCGAACAGCGGTTCGTCGCGAAGCAACGCCGAGCCGGCGGCGACGTTGCATACCTTTTTGGCCGGGCAACCCATGTTGATGTCGATGATCTGCGCCCCGCGCTGCACGTTGTGGCGCGCCGCGTCGGCCATCATCTGCGGGTCGGCGCCGGCGATCTGCACCGAAATCGGCTCGACTTCACCCTGATGATCAGAACGCCGCTGGGATTTCGCCGTGTTCCACAGTTGTGAATTGGCGGAAATCATCTCCGAGACGGCCATTCCCGCACCCATCGCCTTGCACAACTGGCGGAACGGCCGATCGGTCACGCCCGCCATGGGTGCGACGATCAGATTGTTCTTGAGAGCGTGCGGACCGATGTGCATTTACGCGGGCAACGAAAGAGGAGCGCCATTTTAGCGTAAAGGATGCGGCGATGAGGACGCGCAATTGCTACCCGTTGTTACAAGCCTGGTTACAGGCTCGCGCCGAAGATCATCCGTTGCATGAATGCGCGCTTGACCGGCGGCGCGATGTCGAGCAGCGCCAACCCGGCGCCGCGCGCGGCGCGCAAAAGCGCGAAATCGTTGGAAAAGATTCTGACCAGCGAGTCGGTAACGGCGAT
>JBGQGT010000140.1:0-6247 GCA_041497595.1 Gammaproteobacteria bacterium | reverse complement strand
TCGCGCGCACCGCATCGAGCGGGGCCAATACCCCCTCGCGGACATAGTCGTCCCAGGTGAGATATCCGAGTTCCGGCGGGATGTTGCGCCAGGAGACGATGAAAGTCGTGAATCCCTGCCCGACGCAGTAGCGCACGAAGGAATTTTCCGGCTGCAGGTCGAGGATGTAGTACTTGTTGATGAACGGCGGCACGATAAGCAGCGGCCGTTCGAGAACCCGGTCGGTGGACGGGGCGTACCGAATCAGCTGCATCACTTCGTTCTCCAACACCACCGCGCCGGGTGTGACCGCTAGATTGCGGCCGACTTCGAAGGCACGCTCGTCGCTCATCGAAATGCGGCCGCGCGCGAGATCTGCGGCGAGCAGCTTCATCCCCTGCGACAGGCTTTCGCCGCGGCTCTCGCCGGCGAGCTTGATGACTTCAGGGTTGGTCGCGGCGAAATTGGTGGGCGCGATCGCGTCCGCGAACTGGCGCAGCACGAATTGCAGCCGCCGCTTGGCGTGACCGTCGAGTTCCGCCAGTTCGCCCAGTTCGTCGAGAAAACGCGTGTTCAGAAGGTAGGCTTTCCGCAGGTAGCGGAAGAACGGCAACTCGCTCCATTCAGGCGCATCGAAGCGGTGATCGCCGGCAGTGGCGGCATTCGGTGCGGTGTCGTTGCCGCCGCTGAGCAGGCTGCCCCAGATTGCAAGGTGCTCGCGATAGAGGCGTTCCTGGAGCGAGCGCAGCTTTTCGCGCTGCGCATCCGAACCGAATGCCAGCGTGCGCATCAGTTCGCTGAATTCGAGGCGGCCGGAAGAGGGAAGCTGTCGCAGGAAATCTTCAACCAGGGCCTGATTGGCTTTGGCGAGTTCCTGATAGGCGCCGGGAGGGGATTCTGCAGGTGAGTTCATGTCCCGGTGGACGCCGGAAGAATCGAGGTCACAAAACGATTGGAATTCTTGACCGCACCCCCATTCAAGTCAAGTTGCACACGCCGCCGCACGGACACGGCGTGTTCCTAGACTTGACCCCTTACCAGGAAGCCAACCAGAGCGATCGAGCCGATGCCCAGCGATATGAGCGACACCTGCTCGAGCGTGGCGCGCAGTTCCGGCCGCCTGTGCAGCCCCGGGATCAGGTCGGCGACCGAAACGTAAAGCATGCTGGCCACCGCCAGCCCGAGCAATGCCGGAATCCACTGCTGCAGCGGCTGCAGTGCGAAATACGCGAGCAAACCGCCGATCAGCGTAGCGAGGCCGGACACCAGATTGAAGACCAAGGCGCGTGTACGGCTGAAACCGGAGTGCAGCAGGATCAGGAAATCGCCGACTTCCTGCGAAATTTCGTGGGCGATGATCGCCATGGCGGTGACGATGCCCAGGCCGGTGTCGGCCATGAACGCGGCGGCGATCAGGATGCCATCCACGAAGTTGTGGATGGTGTCGCCAACCATGATCATCATGCCGCTGCGGCCGTGGTCGTTGGGATCGGCGTGATGATCGTGCGCTTCGCACTCCTCGGCGTGACAGTGGCGCCACAGCACCAGTTTCTCCAGCACGAAAAACAAAAGAATGCCGAACAGGATCACCGCGGTGAGCGTATGCACGCTCGCCGCCTGCTCGAGCGCGTGCGGCAGGATTTCGAGGAACACCGCGCCGAGCAGCGCACCGATGGCGTAGCTGATCAGCATCGGGACGCGTGCCGGTGATGCGCGCCGCGCGAACGCAGCGGTAGCCAGCACGCTCAGCACCGCGCCGACGACGGTCGCGACGACAATCCAGGCAAGAGTGGACATGGACGAAGACGGGGGATGCAAAGATGGACTGCCGGCCAGTATAGCCGGGCTGTCAAGCCCTCAGTCGGTGAGCCAGATCAGGGCGGCCATGCGACCGGTGACTTTGTCGCGCCGATGGGAGAAGAAGCGCCGCCGGTCCGAGTAAGTACAGAGGCCGCCGCCGTAGATCTGCGTCACCCCGCTTGCCCGGAGACGCTGCCGGGCAAGCGCGAAAAGGTCGGCCAGCCATTTGCCCGGCTTGTGGGCGACGAATGCGGAGGCTGCATCCGCGCTTCGGGCCAGGAATGCATCGCGCACGTCGGCGCCGACCTCGAAGGCGGAAGGGCCGATGGCAGGGCCGAGGAAGGCGAGCAGTTCATCGGAAGCGGTGCCCATCGCGCGCACCGTGTTTTCCAGTACGCCCGCGGCCAGCCCGCGCCACCCGGCGTGGGCCGCCGCGACCACGCTGCCGGCGCGATCGGTGAGCAGCACCGGCAGGCAGTCCGCCACCATGACTGTGCATACCGAACCCGGGTTCCTGGCGACTGCGGCGTCCGCTTCCACCGGCTGCTGCAGTCTGTCGGCATCCACAACGTCGACGCCGTGGACCTGCAGCAGCCACTTGGGTTCGGCAGGAAGAAGATCGCGCAGCGATGCGCGGTTGGTCCGCACCGACTGCATGTCGTCATCGATACGTTGCCCCAGGTTCATGCTGGCGAAAGGACCCGTGCTCACGCCGCCGCTGCGGGTTGTGATGAGCGCGCGCACGTTTGCCGGGGCCGGCCACTCGGGGACGATCCAGTCGCGAGGCGGCTCAAGCATTTCTCAGTACCGACAACAAATGCGCGATGTCCGGCGGCGCCGGCGCCTGCCATGTCAGTGTTTCGCCGGTCCGCGGATGAACGAGCGCGAGCCTGGCGGCGTGCAGCGCCTGGCGGGGAAAATCCAGCACCTCCGCGGGCAGTTTCGTGCTGCGATTGTTGAGGCGATACACCGGATCCCCGATCAACGGATGTCCGATCGAGTGCAAGTGCACGCGAATCTGATGCGTGCGACCGGTTTCGAGGCGACAACGCAGCAGCGACCAGGACGGCCCGCGCTCGAGCACGGCGTAATGGGTGGTGGCCGCCTTGCCCCTGGCCACCACCGCCATCCTGGTGCGGCTCACCGGGTGGCGGCCGATCGGTGCCTCGACGACGCCGTCGCGCGCCACCACGCCGTGCACCACCGCAGAGTATTCGCGGGTAACGGAGCGTGCCTGCAGCTGCCGCACCAGATCGACCTGTGCAGGAATTGTCTTGGCCACCACGAGCAGTCCGCTGGTGTCCTTGTCGAGTCGGTGTACGATGCCGGCTCGCGGCACGCCGGAGAGCTGCGGCGCGTGGCGGAGCAGGGCGTTCAACAACGTCCCGCTCCAGTTGCCGCTGCCGGGATGCACGACCAGACCGGCGGGCTTGTCGATGACCAGGATCTGGTCGTCTTCGAAGACAACTTGCAGCGGGATGTCCTCGGGGCGGTGCGACGCGTCGCCGGGGGCGGGCTGCGGCGCAACGACGATGGTTTCCCCGCCCCACACCTTGGCTTTGGCGGAGGCGGGCGCGCCGTTCATGGTCACGTGGCCGCTGCGAATCCATTCCTGAAGGCGGTTGCGGGAGTACTCGGGCAGCAGCCGAACCAGTGCCTGATCGAGGCGCATGCCTGCGCATTGCGCGGGAACGACGAGGCAATGATGCCGGTCAGACGAAGGGTTTTCTATATAATTCGTCAATTTTTTTGCGGATTCCGTCATGAAACGTAGTGTAGCGATTCTTGCCTTGTTGCTGGCCGCCGGATGCGCACTGGACCCGGTCGACGAAACCAAGAACTGGGGCCCGGAACGGATATACAGCGCCGCGCGCGAAGAACTCGACGGCAAGAATTACCAGAAGGCGATCGGCTATTACGAGAAGCTGGAATCGCGCTATCCGTACGGCCGTTACGCCCAGATGGCGCAGATCGAAAGCGCCTATGCCTACTGGAAGGACAGCGAAGTTGCCCAGGCGCTGGCGGCCTGCGATCGCTTCATCAAATTGCACCCCGATCATCCCAACGTGGATTACGCCTACTATCTGAAGGGGCGGATCAACTTCAACGAAGACCTGGGGCTGATGGGCTATGTCGCCGAGAAAGACATGACCGAGCGCGACCCGAAAGCGGCAAGGGAGGCGTTCGACGCGTTTCGCGAACTGGTATCGCGCTTTCCGCAAAGCCGGTACGTGCCCGATGCGCGCGCGCGCATGAACTATCTGGTGAATGCGCTGGCCTCGGCCGAGGTGAACGTGGCCGAGTATTACCTGCGGCGCGGCGCCTATGTCGCGGCCGTCAACCGCGCCCAGTTCGCGCTGATCAATTACCCTGAGGCGCCGGCGATCGAACGCGCCCTCATGGTGCTGGTCAAGGCCTACGGCGAGATGGGACTTGCCGACCTGCGCGACGACGCCAAGCGAACGCTGGACACGAATTTTCCCGAGTCCAGCGCCAAGCTCCGTCAGAGCAAGGCGTGGTGGAAGCTCTGGTGATGCGACGGGCGGCTGAGCGTCAGGTTGCCTGTTCGCCGGCTGCCGCCGCATCCCTCTAGCCGCCGGAAATCTCTTCCGCATCGACCACGATGCGGTTCTTCCCCTCGCGCTTGGCGCGGTAGAGCGCCTGGTCGGCGGCGACCGGCAGATCCCGCACGCTGGCATGGCGCGGCAGCGACGCGACCCCGGAGCTGCATGCGTGCACGGTGAACTTGCCGACCATTTCCAGCGCCATGCGACCGATGGCGCGGGTGTCTTTTTCGTTTTCCAAGAAAAGAATTCGGCTGAGGTTCATGGTCACGCCGGAGCGCCTCGCACGGGCAGGCGATTATCGCGCGAAGCGTTTGACCACGTCCATCAACTCGGCGACCGCTTTCGTGCCTTTACCGGAACGGATCGCGTCCTGCAGGCAGCCGTGCGAGTGGTCTTCGAGCAACTGCAACGCCAGCGCATCCATCGCTGAGCGCACCGCGGCAATCTGGGTAAGGATGTCCGGGCAGTAACGGTCCTCTTCGAGCATCCTGGCGATGCCGCGTACCTGGCCTTCGATGCGGTTCAGGCGCTTCGACAGCTCCGCCTTGTTGGCGCGCTCGACGGTATGCTGGTGCTTCACCTTGTCAGGCGACCTGGTAGCCGGCATCGGTCACCGCCTCCTTCATCCTGTTCACATCGGCTTTCGCGGGATCATAGGTCACCGTGGCCTGCGCCTTTTCCAGCGACACCTCGGCGCTGGTTACGCCCTGGATGCTCTCCAGCACGTTCGTTACGCTGCGCACACAGCCGCCGCAGGTCATGCCGTTCACTTTCAGTACCGTCGTTTCCATAGCATCTCCTACATTCAATGAATCGGCCGCCAAGGCGCCAAGAGCGCCAAGGAAATTCAAGATCCATCGCTACAAAAATCACGGAGACCATTCCAGACTTGTTATCGCAACGAATGTTGATCTATTTTTCACGTTTCGGGTCTTCTTGGCGCTCTTGGCGGCTAGGCAACAGGGTTCCAGCGTTTCAGAAGCAGCGAGTTGGTAACCACCGAGACCGAGCTCAATGCCATCGACGCGCCGGCGATCACCGGGTTGAGCATGCCGAGCGCTGCCAGCGGAATGCCGAGCACGTTGTAGAAAAAGGCGAAGAAAAGATTCTGCCGGATCTTAGCCAGCGTCGCGCGCGACAGCCGGATCGCATCCACGACGCTCATCAGGTCGTTGCGCATCAGGGTGATGTCCGCGGCCTCGATGGCGATATCCGAACCCGACGAAATGGCGAAGCTCACATCGGCGGCGGCGAGAGCCGGCGCATCGTTGACGCCGTCGCCGGCCATCGCAACCAATCCGCCCGCCAGCTTGAGGCGCGAAACTTCGGTGGCCTTGTCCGCCGGCAGGACTTCGGCGCGGAATTCGCTGATGCCGAGCTTGCCGGCTATGGCACGCGCGGTTGCGGCGTTATCGCCGGTCAGCATCACCACTTCGATTCCCAGGGTCTTCAGCCGGGAGATTGCCGCTGCGGAAGAGGGGCGGGGTTGATCGGCAATGGCGACATAACCCATTGCGTGCCCGGAATCCGCAAGCACGACAACGGTCTTTCCTTCGCCGGCGAGCCGCAGGACGGTGGCATCGTCGATGGCAACGCCCTGTTCCCTGATGAAACGGGGGGAACCGAGCAGCAGTACCCTTTGCCCGATGCGGGCCCGCACGCCCGATCCCGGGACCGCGGCAAAATCCTCGACCGGAAGCAATGACAGTTTGTGCTCGCGGCCGCGGCTGAGTACCGCCCGCGCGAGCGGATGCTCGGAATTCTGCTCCAGCGAGGCCGCCAGCTGCAACAGCATAGACTCGGTCAATCCGCGGGTGGGAACCACATCGGTCACCGCAGGCTTGCCCAGCGTAAGCGTACCGGTCTTGTCGACCACCAGCGTGCGAATTTTCCCGGCGCGT
>JBGQGT010000139.1:0-6266 GCA_041497595.1 Gammaproteobacteria bacterium | reverse complement strand
TCAGACCCGAGCTTGGTGTCGCGCGCAACTACCGACAGTTCTTCGATATGGATTGAAGTGAATCGATCGTCGGCGACCACGCGCTCCGAGATCAGTATTGAATCTTCAAAGTTGTAGCCATTCCAGGGCATGAACGCGACCAGCAGGTTCTGCCCCAGCGCCAGTTCGCCCATGTCGGTTGATGCGCCGTCGGCCACCACGTCGCCGCGGGCGATGTGGTCTCCGACCTTGACGATCGGACGCTGGTTGATGTTGGTGTTCTGGTTGGAACGCGTGTACTTGACCAGATTGTAGATATCCACGCCGACTTCGCCGGCCGAGGTCTCTTCGTCGTTGACCCGCACCACGATGCGCGAGGCATCGACGTAATCGACCACGCCGCCACGCAACGCCTGCACCGCGGTGCCGGAGTCCACCGCCACGGTGCGCTCGATGCCGGTGCCGACCAGCGGCTTCTCCGCGCGCAGGCAGGGAACGGCCTGGCGCTGCATGTTCGATCCCATCAGCGCCCGGTTGGCGTCGTCGTGCTCCAGGAACGGGATCAGCGAAGCGGCCACCGACACGATTTGCGAAGGCGCCACGTCCATGTACTCGACGCGGTCGGCAGTCGCCATCGTGAATTCGTTGTGATGGCGGCAGGACACCAGCTCGTCGAGCAGCCTGCCCTTCTTGTCGATCGCGGCATTGGCCTGGGCGATGACGTATTTGCCTTCCTCGATCGCCGACAGGAACTCGATGTCGTCGGTAACGCGGCCGTTCACGACATTGCGGTACGGCGTTTCCAGGAAACCATACTCGTTGGTGCGGGCGTACAGCGCCAGCGAGTTGATCAGGCCGATGTTCGGTCCTTCCGGCGTTTCGATCGGACACACGCGTCCGTAATGCGTCGGGTGCACGTCGCGCACTTCGAAGCCCGCGCGCTCGCGGGTCAAACCTCCCGGCCCGAGCGCCGAAACGCGGCGCTTGTGGGTGATCTCGGACAGCGGATTGGTCTGGTCCATGAACTGCGACAACTGGGACGAACCGAAGAATTCACGCACCGCCGCCGATACCGGCTTGGCATTGATCAGATCGTGCGGCATCAGGTTCTCGGATTCGGCCTGGGAAAGGCGTTCCTTGACCGCGCGCTCCACCCGCACCAGGCCGGCGCGGAACTGGTTCTCGGCGAGTTCACCCACCGAACGCACGCGGCGATTGCCGAGATGGTCGATGTCGTCGATCTCGCCGCGCCCGTTGCGCAGATCGATAAGGATCTGGATGACCGAGATGATGTCCTCGTTGGACAGCGTGCCCGGGCCGGTCAGTTCGTTGCGGCCGACGCGGCGATTGAACTTCATCCGTCCCACCGCCGACAGGTCGTAGCGCTCCTCGGCGTAGAACAGCCCGTTGAACAGCGTGCGCACCGCGTCTTCGGTCGGCGGCTCCCCGGGGCGCATCATGCGGTAGATCGCCACCTGAGCCTGCATCTGGTCGGTGGTCTCGTCGGTGCGCAGGGTCTGGGAGATGTACGGCCCCTGGTCGAGGTCGTTGGTGTAAATGGTCTGCATGGTGTCGATCCCCGCCTCGATGATCTTTTTCAGCAGACTCTCGGTGATCTCGTCGTTGGCGTTGGCGATGATCTCGCCGGTTTCCTTGTTGACCAGCTTATGGCCGAGGGTGCGGCCGAGCAGGAACTCCTCGGATACCGCAATCTTTGTCAGCCCCGCCTGCTCCATGTCGCGCACGTGCTTGACGGTGACGCGCTTGTCCTTCTGCACGATCAGCTTGCCCTGCTTGGTGACGATGTCGAAGCGCGCCATTTCGCCGCGCATGCGGTCCGGCTTGAGTTCGAACTGGATGCCCTTCTTCGAGATGTGGAAGGTATCCATCATGAAGAAGCCGGCAAGAATCTGTTCCGGGGTGTAGCCGATCGCCTTGAGCAGGATCGTGACCGGCATCTTGCGGCGCCGGTCCACGCGGAAATACAGGTAGTCCTTCGGATCGAATTCGAAGTCCAGCCAGGAACCGCGATAGGGGATGATGCGCGCCGAGAACAGCAGCTTGCCCGAGGAGTGGGTCTTGCCGCGGTCGTGCTCGAAGAACACGCCCGGCGAGCGGTGCAGCTGCGACACGATGACGCGCTCGGTGCCGTTGATGACGAACGAGCCGGTGGTGGTCATGCGCGGGATTTCGCCCATGTACACTTCCTGCTCCTTGACCTCCTTCACCGTGGGCTTGGCGGCTTCCTTGTCCATGATGGTCAGCCGCACCTTGGCGCGCAGCGGCGCCGCGAAAGTCAGGCCGCGCTGCTGGCACTCCTTGACGTCGAAAGGCGGGGTGCCGAGCTGATAGCTGACGAAATCGAGCCGCGCATTCCCGGAATGGCTGACGATCGGATAGATCGACTGGAAAGCGGCCTGCAGGCCCTGGTTCTTGCGCTTGTCCGCGGCCAATTCGGCCTGCAGAAACTGCGCGTACGAATCGATCTGCGTTGCCAGCAGAAACGGTACCTGCAACACGCTCGCGCGCTTGGCAAAGCTCTTGCGAACACGTTTCTTTTCGGTAAAGGAGTAAGCCATGACATCTCCGATTCACGGCAGGCGCGGGGATCGCGCGCTGCGTTCATCGACTGGTGATGGGCGTGGTGGTTGGCCGCTACCAACCGCTGGCGGACGATGGCGGGGAACCCCGCCATCCGACCATACCTGCCTTCTGCAGTCGCTTCAGAAGACAAAGAAAAACCGCCGTTGCGGGGGTTTTTCTTTAGCCTCTTTTGCGTCGTCACTTTGTGCAGAAAAAGGCTGGCGACCGCAGCCGCCAGCCTCCCTGCATGCTTGCGGAAGCCTTACTTGATCTCGGCTTTCGCGCCCGCGTCTTCCAGTTGCTTCTTGATCTCCTCGGCATCCTTCCTGGGAATGCCTTCCTTGACCGCCTTGGGCGCGCCGTCCACCAGGTCCTTGGCTTCCTTCAGACCCAGACCGGTAACCGCACGCACCACCTTGATGACGTTCACCTTGTTGTCGCCGGTCGCGGCGAGAATCACGGAAAACTCGGTCTTTTCCTCCGCAGCGGCAGCCGCGCCGCCGCCACCCGCGGGAGCAGCCACGGCAGCCGCCGCGGCGGCCGCGGAAACCCCGAATTTTTCTTCCATGTCCTTGATGAGCTGCGAGAGCTCGAGGACGCTCATGTTGCCGATGGCGTTGAGAAGTTCAGCTTTGGCCATTGCCATTTCGTATCTCCTGAAATCTTGAAAACGGTTGAGTCGCTGTTGTTACGCGGCCTGTTTCTGATCCCTGACTGCAGCCAGCGTGCGCACAAACTTGCCGGGCACTTCGTTGAGTGTCCGGACGAACTTGGCGATCGGCGCCTGCATCGTGCCCATGAGTTTTGCCAGGAGTTCCTCGCGGCTCGGCATGGTGGCCAGGGTCGCGACCTGTTTCGCGGTCATGACCTGTCCGGGCATTGCGCCGGCCTTGATGACGAACCGCTCGTTCGCCTTGGCAAATTCGTTGAGCACCTTCGCCGCTGCCACCGGATCCGCAGATATGCCGTACGCGAGCGGCCCGACCATGTGCTGGGCCAGGCTCTCGAACGGTGTGCCGGTGACGGCGCGGCGCGCCAGGGTGTTCTTGAGAACTCGGAGGTACACGCCCGAGCTGCGTGCTTTCGCCCGCAACGAGGTCATGTCGCCGACTTCGAGGCCGCGGTATTCGGCGAGTACGATCGCCTGGGCCTGCGCAACCTTCGCGCTGACCTCCGCCACTACCGCTTTCTTGTCGTCTAGATTGAGACCCAAGGTCTACCCTCCTAAAGTTGAACTAGAGGCTTTTCACCCGAGGTGATCGGCCTCACCCTTTCAGATATAGCGACCTTCGATCCAGGAGGCGGCGTTGATTTCTCGCCTGCCCGATATCTGTCTCTTGAGTGCGCTATCTGCGTTGGGCACTTGCCGTGAAGAGTGAAGGGTGAAGAGTTCCACGCCCAATCACTGCCTTTCCCGGCTCGAACGATTAAGCCCGTGAGGCTCGGGAAGAAGGAGAAACGTTCCGGTTTGACCCTTCACTTTTCACCCTTCACCCTTCACCTTTCTGGGCCCCAACGGTCTTTGACAGCCCGGCCGCCCCCGAACAAGCAGGCCGCCAGTTCCCAAAGTCCTTACTGCTGCTGCTGGGCGCCCAGGCTGGCCTGGTCCACCCGCACGCCCGGCCCCATGGTGCTGGAGACCGAGACTTTCTTCAGATAGATGCCCTTAGTCCCCGAGGGCCTCGATTTGTTCAATGCGCCCATCAACGCCAGAAAGTTTTCCTTCAACGCGTCCTCGGTGAACGAGGCGCGGCCGATGGTGCACTGGACGATGCCGGACTTGTCGGCACGGTACTGGACCTGGCCGGCCTTGGCGTTCTTGACTGCATCCGCGACATTGGGCGTGACCGTGCCGACTTTCGGGTTCGGCATCAGGCCGCGCGGGCCAAGAACCTGGCCGAGCTGGCCGACCACACGCATCGCGTCGGGCGTGGCGATGGCGACGTCGAAGTCGATCTTGCCTTCCTTGACCTGGGCAGCGAGGTCCTCGAACCCGACGATGTCGGCTCCGGCATCCTTGGCCGCCTGCGCCTTGTCGCCCTGGGCAAATACCGCCACCCGCACCGTCTTGCCGGTGCCCTTGGGCAGCACGATCGAGCCGCGCACGGTCTGATCGGACTTCTTGGCGTCGATGCCAAGATTGATGGCAATGTCCACGGATTCGTTGAACTTGGCGCTGGCGCCTTCTTTCACCAGTTTGATCGCCTCAGCGATCGGGTACGCCTTGCTGCGGTCGATCTTTGCCCGCAACTCCTTGGTTCGCTTGGAAATATGTGCCATTTCAGAACCCCTCCACTTCCACGCCCATGCTGCGCGCGCTGCCGGCCACGGTGCGCATCGCCGCTTCCAGATCCGCAGCGGTCAGGTCGGGCATCTTCTGCCTGGCAATCTGCTCGACTTGCGCGCGGGTCAGCCTGCCGACCTTGTCGGTATTCGGCTTGGCGCTGCCCTTCTCGACCTTGGTTGCTTTCCTTATCAGCACCGAGGTCGGCGGGGTCTTGATGATGAAGGTGAAGCTCTTGTCCGCATAAGCCGTGATCACCACCGGCAGCGGCAGACCCGGCTCCACGCCCTGGGTCTGGGCGTTGAAGGCCTTGCAGAACTCCATGATGTTGAGGCCGCGCTGGCCCAGTGCCGGGCCGATCGGCGGGCTCGGATTGGCTTTGCCTGCAGGAACCTGCAGCTTGACGAAGCCGACGACTTTCTTTGCCACGATAAGACTCCTCTAGAGAGTGGGTGCTAGCGCACGCCCGCGGGCGCGCTCCCCATTCAAAATCCGTGAACGGTGAATCGTGGATAGTGAATCGAAAAACCTACCCCTTGTTCAGCCGTTACCATTTCCCATTCCCCATTCACGCCTTTTCTACCTGGCTGAAATCCAGCTCCACGGGCGTAGCGCGCCCGAAGATGGAAACCGAAACCCGCAGTTTGTTCTTGTCGTAGTTCACTTCTTCCACCGAGCCGTGGAAGTCGGTGAACGGTCCTTCCTTCACGCGCACCGCCTCGCCCACTTCGAACAGCACCTTGGGCTTGGGCTTCTCCACGCCTTCCTGGATCTGATGCAGGATCGCCTGGACTTCCTTTTCGCTGATCGGCGGCGGACGGCGCCCCGGCGCGCCGCCGACGAAACCGGTCACTTTCGGCGTGTTCTTCACCAGGTGCCAGGTCTCGTCGGTCATGTCCATCTCGACCAGCACATAGCCCGGAAAAAACTTGCGCTCGCTGATGTTCTTCTGGCCGCTCTTCATCTCGACCACTTCTTCCACCGGGACCAGGATCTGGCCGAATTTGTCTTCCATGCCGGCGCGGCTGATGCGCTCCACCAGCGCGCGCTGGACGCTCTTCTCGAAGCCCGAGTAGGCGTGAACCACATACCACTTTTTCGACATCACGCCCCCGGCCCCATCAAGAGTTTTACGCCCCACACCAGGACCGCGTCCACGATCCACAGGAAGATCGCCATCACCAGCACGAAGGCGAGCACCAATCCGGTGGTCTGCACCGTTTCCTTGCGCGACGGCCACACCACTTTCCTGGTTTCGGCCACCGCCTCCTGGGCATAGACATGGAACTGCCGGCCCGGCTCGGTCATCCATGCCACCAATACCGCGGCGACCAATCCCCCGAGCACCGAGGCAACCCGCAGAATCAGAGCCTTGTCGGCCAAATAATAGAAGCCGGCGATTCCTGCAATGACCAGCAGT
>JBGQGT010000138.1:0-6284 GCA_041497595.1 Gammaproteobacteria bacterium | reverse complement strand
TTGAACACGACACCGAGCAGGAACGGCTTCCACTCGACGCTGCGGCCGTGCTTCGCCGCAAGGCGTGAAATCTGCGTCGCCGCCATGTACCCGTAGGGCGAAGCGAAGTCGAAGTAAAACTGGATCGGATTCGCCATTTTGTTTACTCGCCCTCAGAACGTCCGCCTTGTGAATTCAAAAACAGCAAATCTCACCACGAAGAAGCGAACTTCGGTTTCTGTTCTCATCCGTATCTCTAAGATTTCGGCGGGAACGGCGTGTTGTTGAGCTTGGCGATCGCCGGGACCAGCGACGCCACCAGATGCTCGGGACCGCCGAAGCCGAGATTCACCGCCTGCGTCAACGTCTGCAGCGTCGCCGCTGCCATCGAACCCGCTACACCGAACTCCATCGCCATCTGGTTGTAGTAACGCACGTCCTTGAGTGCATTGGCGAGCCCGAACTTCATCCCGGCGAAATCGCCTTCGATCGCCTTGCCTGCCAGCATCTGGAAGATGCCCGAGTTTGCTGCGCCGGTCGAAACCAGCTGGAAGTACTTCTTCGGATCCACCCCGAGTTTCGCGCACGCAGTCAGCGCTTCCGCGATCAGCGCCATCTGTCCGATCGCGGCGCAGTTGTTGATCAGCTTGATCTTGTGACCCGCACCGACGTCGCCGATATGGAAAATGTTCTCGCAAAACGCCTTGAGTGCAGGCTCGATCTCCTTGAACGTGGCCGCGTCGGCGCCGACCATGGTGTTGAGCCGTCCCTGCTCCGCCTCCACCGGCGTGCGGGTCAGCGGCGCATCGACGAAGCGCACGCCCCTGGACTGGAATTCGCCGGCGATCTTCAGCGTCGAACCCGGCTGGCTGGTCGAGGTATCCACCACGATCTGCCCCGGGCGCGCCGACTCCAGAATTCCGCCCTTGCGATAGACCAGGTCTTCCACCTGCGGCGAGCCGGTCACGCAGATGAACACGATGTCGCTGGCGGCGACCAGGCCGGCAACGTCCTTCGCTTCCTTTGCGCCGCGCTTCACCAGGTCTTCGACCGGTGCACGATTCTTGTGGCCGAGGATGGTGGTCGGAAAACCCTTCTCGACCAGGTTCTTCGCCATGCCGTGGCCCATCATGCCCACGCCGATGAATCCGATTTTCTTGTTCGCCATTCTTGGCTCCTCAAATTCAGATCAAAACCCAACGCAGAGGCACAGAGAACACAGAGATCGCAGAGAACCAGAAAGGACGAGCGGTCAGGACCCAACTACCGCACGTCATCGTCGTCGGCCGCTGCGCTGAATCTATTCCGCCTTCCTCTGTGTCCTCCAGTTTTTCTCCGCGCCTCTGCGTTGAGATCTAGACGAGTTCAACAGCCATGGCGGTGGCTTCGCCGCCGCCAATGCAGAGCGACGCGACGCCGCGTTTGCCGCCGTGCTTGCGCAATGCGCCGATCAGCGTAACGAGAATCCGCGCGCCGGAGGCGCCGATCGGATGTCCGAGCGCGCAGGCGCCGCCATGGACGTTCACCTTTTCGTGCGGCAGTTTGTGCTCTTTCATTGCCGCCATCGTCACCACCGCGAACGCTTCATTGATCTCGTACAGGTCGACCTGGTCCGCGCTCCAGCCGGTCTTTTCGAAAAGCTTCCTGATCGCGCCAACCGGCGCCGTGGTAAACCAGCCCGGTTCCTGGGCGTGCGTCGAATGACCGGCAACGGATGCGAGCGGCTTTAGGCCGAGCCTGTCGGCGGTCGAGCGTCGCATCATCACCAGCGCCGCAGCACCGTCTGAAATAGAACTCGAATTCGCCGCAGTCACCGTGCCGTCCTTCCTGAACGCGGGTTTGAGCAGCGGGATCTTGTCGAAGTTGGCTTTGAACGGCGCTTCGTCATGCTCGATGAAGCGTTCATCCTTGCCGGCCTTGATCGCGATCGGCACGGTCTCCCATGCGAACGAACCGTCCCTGTTGGCCTTCTGCGCGCGCTCGAGCGACGCAACGGCGAACTTGTCCTGATCTTCCCGGCTGAACTGGTACTTCCCCGCGCAGTCTTCGGCAAAACTGCCCATCAGCCTGCCTTTGTCGTAGGCATCTTCCAGTCCGTCCAGGAACATGTGGTCAAGCACCTGCTGATGCCCCATACGGTAGCCCGCGCGTGCCTTCGGCAACAGATAGGGCGCGTTGCTCATGCTCTCCATCCCGCCCGCGACCATTACGTCGTTGGTGCCCGCAATGAGCAGATCGTGCGCGAGCATCGCCGCTTTCATCCCCGAACCGCACATCTTGTTCACGGTGGTGCAACCTGCCGACAGCGGCAGACCGGCGCCGAGCGACGCCTGGCGAGCCGGCGCCTGCCCCTGTCCGGCCGGCAGCACGCAGCCCATGATCACTTCCTGCACCTGGTCGGGCTTGACGCCGGCGCGTTCGATCGCAGCGCGGATCGCCGCCGCGCCGAGCTGCGGAGCCGCGAAGTCCTTCAGTTCACCCTGCAACGCCCCCAGCGGCGTGCGCGCAGCGGAAACAATGACGATCGGATCGTTAGCCATAACTACTCCTGGAACAACAAAGCAATCAACGCAAAGGATTCTTTTCAATACCCCCCTGCGGGGTACGCAAAGTTACGCAAAGGAAAATCAGGAAAACCAATTCTCGTCAAAGTACGCTCCAAGATCACCGGAGAAAAAGCACCATAATCGTTACGTCATGTCTTCATTCTTCTCTTGGTCAGCGTTTGGGTCTCCTTGGCGTACCTTTGCGGCCTTTGCGTTTCACTCCGTTCAAGCAGTTTCTTTGAAAAGCTCGCGTCCGATCAGCATCCGCCGGATCTCCGATGTGCCGGCGCCGATCTCGTAAAGCTTCGCATCGCGCCACAGCCTGCCGGTCGCGTACTCGTTGATATAGCCGTTGCCGCCCAGCGCCTGGATCGCTTCGCCCGCCATCCAGGTCGCCTTTTCCGCAGCGTAGAGAATGGCGCCGGCGGCGTCCTTGCGTGTGGTCTCGCCGCGATCACAGGCCCTGCCCACCGCATACACATAGGCCTTGCAGGCGTTTATCGTGGTGTACATGTCGGCGATCTTGCCCTGCATCAGCTGGAACTCGCCGATCGGCTGGCCGAACTGTTCGCGTTCGTGCACGTACGGCATCACCACGTCCATGCAGGCTTGCATGATGCCCAGCGGTCCGCCGGCGAGCACCGCGCGCTCGTAGTCGAGCCCACTCATCAGCACCTGCACGCCGCGGTTTACTTCGCCCAGCACGTTCTCCGCCGGCACTTCGCAGTCCCGGAACACCAGTTCGCAAGTGTTGGAGCCGCGCATTCCAAGCTTGTCGAGCTTCTGCGCGGTGGAGAAACCCTTGAAACTTTTTTCGACGACGAAAGCGGTTATTCCTTTCGGTCCGGCATTCACGTCGGTCTTGGCGTACACCACCAGCACGTTCGCGTCCGGCCCGTTGGTGATCCACATCTTGTTGCCGTTGAGGATGTAGCGGGCGCCATTCTTCTCGGCGCGCAGCTTCATGCTCAGCACGTCGGAGCCGGAGTTCGGCTCGCTCATCGCCAGCGCGCCGACGTGTTCGCCGGAAATCAGCTTCGGCAGGTACTTGCGCTTCTGGGCTTCGTTCCCGTTGCGGCGGATCTGGTTCACCGCCAGGTTCGAGTGCGCGCCATAGGACAGCCCGACCGAGCCCGAGGCGCGGGAGATCTCTTCCATCGCCACCACGTGCGCGAGATAGCCAATGTTGGTGCCGCCGTATTCCTCTTCGACGGTGACGCCGAGCAGCCCGAGGCCGCCGAGCTTGCGCCACAGGTCCATCGGGAATTCGTTGTTGTGGTCGATCTCGGCCGCGCGCGGGGCGATCTCTCTGGAAGCGAAGTTCTGCACGGTGTCGCGCAACATGTCGATGTCTTCGCCGAGGCCGAAATTGAGCGTCGGGTAGCTCTTGAGAAAGGTTTCGGGTTTCATTGGTCGGGCCTCCCGTGCATCGTCATCAGGGTGAACGCCGCGTATCCGCCTGCCGAGTCTGCAATATTACCGAATGCCGCCATGGTAGTAGCCGTGCTGCTGCGATAGTTCGGGCTTGAATGGCAGATGGATTTCGCATACGCCAGGCTCGAGTCGCACCAACTGCGCGCCGATCAGCGTCATGATTTTCTGGCGATCGAAACTCGCCCGCACCCGATCGGCGTAGGCGGGATCCCTCGGTTCAAACCCGCTCAAGCGTGCTCTCCATTCCGGCAGACTGTAATTGACGTTTACGTTAACGTCAATCAGCAGCTACGATATTGCATAAAAATCGTTTCAGATCAGGTAATTAGTTCTAAGAACCGGCGCATCGGCCAGTCCGGCGATGTCCCGTCCCAAACAGTTGCCTCACTGCAAGCCCGTAACGATTTTGTGCGCAACAATTCCATATAATCAGGACTTTGCGTTGATCCCGGGTTTGCCGCTAGTATCCCGGTCCGGCTTCTTGCCTTTCCCGGCCAGAACATCCCGGCACTGTTTCTCGAATGCAGCAATTTCGCCCAATACCGCCTCGATATCCTCCCGCTGTTGCTCGAGGAAGGCACGCCGCCGTTGCAGCACTTCGAGGAAGCGTTCGACCTGGACCTGTTCGTCCTTGGCGGCGTCGTACAGGTCGATCAGCTCGCGGATTTCGGACAGCGAAAGCCCGAGGCGTTTGCCGCGCAGGGTGAGCTTGAGGCGAACCTTGTCGCGGTGGCCGTATACGCGGTTGCGTCCGGCGCGGCTTGGCGAGAGCAGGCCCTGATCTTCGTAGAAGCGGATGGCCCGCGTCGTCAGACCGAATTCCCGGGCAAGTTCGGTAATGGTGTATGTAGAGTTCCCCATGCGCGACGCAGTTTACGTAAACGTAAAGTAGAATCCAACTATATCGCGGCACGCCTCCGCGCCAACACTTTCGAAGACTCCACCACATGCAGACACCCGCCCGCGCGGCGCGCCTCGAAGCGACGGCACCGCTCGCCTTCCCGTTCCCGGAACCGCCCGCCGGGGGAAGCGTGCGCGAGATCGCGTCCGGCGTGTTCTGGCTGCGCATGCCGCTGCCGTTCGCGCTCGATCACATCAACCTCTGGCTGCTGCGCGACGGCAAGGGGTGGACGGCGGTGGACTGCGGGATCGCCGCCGACGCCACCCGCGTTCACTGGGAGCAGATCTTCCGCGACGTGGTCGGCAATGCCGGACTCTCGCGGGTGCTGGTTACGCACTTTCATCCGGACCATTTCGGCAACGCCGGCTGGTTGACGCAGCGATTCGACGCGCCGCTGTGGATGAGCGAGTCCGAGTACCTCAATGCCCATGCCCAGTACCAGACCCTGGCGGGCTTCGGATCGGATGCCACCGCGCGACTGTTCGCCGAACACGGGCTCGACCCCGGGCGCGTCGCCGCAATCAAAGGCCGGGGCAATTCCTACCGAAAGATCGTCTCCGAACCGCCCACCCGGTTCGTGCGCATGATGGATGGCGACGCGATCGACATCGGCGGCAACAACTGGCGCGTCATCGTCGGCTGGGGACACGCCCCCGAACACGCGGCGCTGTACTGCGAATCACTGGGCGTGTTGATCTCCGGCGACATGCTGCTGCCGAAAATCAGCACCAACGTCAGCGTCTGGCCAACCGAGCCCAAGGGCGATCCCTTGAAACTTTTCCTGCGCTCGATCGACCGCTTTGCCGAACTGCCTGCCGATACGCTGGTGCTGCCTTCGCACGGCCTGCCGTTCCGCGGCGCGCATACGCGGGTGCAGATGCTGCACGCGCATCATCGCGACCGCCTGGCGGAAGTGCTCGAATCCTGCGCCACGCCGAAGACCGCCAAAGATCTGCTGCCGGTACTGTTCCGCCGCACGCTCGACACGCACCAGACATTCTTCGCGATGGGTGAATCCATAGCGCATCTGCATTACCTCTGGTATCAGGGCCGGTTGACGCACTCGCAGGATTCTTTTCAATACCCCCTTGAGGGGTACGCGGACGGCGTTCACCGGTTCGTCAGGGCCGGTTGATGAATGTCGACGGCGTCGCGTATCGAAGTATCTGGCGCGACGGCAACGTCGTCCGCATCGTCGATCAGACCCTGCTGCCGCATACATTCAGGGTCGTCAAACTCTCCAGCGCGGAAGAACTGGCCGACGCGATCCGCAACATGCGGGTGCGCGGCGCGCCGCTGATCGGCGCCGCCGCAGCATTCGGCATGGCGATGGCGATGGCGGCCGATGCGTCCGGCGCCAATCTCACCCGTGCAGGCGAACAACTTGCCAAGACCCGGCCGACCGCAATAAATCTGCGCTGGGC
>JBGQGT010000137.1:0-6321 GCA_041497595.1 Gammaproteobacteria bacterium | reverse complement strand
GCCGAAGGAGGCACGGTTTTCCTCGATGAGATCGGCGACATGCCGCTGCCGCTGCAGGTAAAGCTGCTGCGCGTGCTGCAGGAAAAAGAGGTCCGGGCAATCGGCTCGACCCAGACCATTCCCGTGGACGTGCGCATCATCTCTGCAACGCATCGCAACCTCGAGGACGCGATCAAGATCGGAGCGTTCCGCGAAGACCTGTATTACCGCCTCAACGTCGTATCGTTCGCGCTGCCCTCGCTCGCCGAGCGGCGCGAAGACATTCCAGTGCTCGCCGCGTACTTCCTCGCGCAGCTTGCCGACAAATACAAGAAACCGCTCAACGGATTTGCCTCCGAGGCGATGGAAATCCTGGTGAAATCGTCGTGGCCCGGCAACGTACGTGAACTGTACAACGTGGTCGAACAGGCGGTTGCGTTGTCCACCACGCCGATCATTCCGCCGGCGCTGGTTGAAAATGCCATCCGCGGCCAGACTGCCGAACTGTCATCCTTCGAGGCCGCGCGCAGCGAGTTCGAGCGCGAATACCTCGCCAAACTCCTCAAGATCACCGGCGGCAACGTCACCCAGGCGGCGCGACTGGCAAAGCGCAATCGCACCGAGTTCTACAAGCTGCTGCAACGGCACCACCTGGATCCCAAGCTGTTCAAGGCGCTTTAGCCGGCACCGTCATGTCGTCCCAGGACGACATCGAATTTCCATTTTTGATTAATCAGTTAGGCCCGAATCGGGAGGCGGCGTCGCCATAGGGCGACAACCGCGGCCGCTCCCAAGTCCTTGGCGCCGCATAACTATCTGCCCCGATTACCTTAATGTTTTCTGGCACGAAGGCTGCTTTGTAGGGTTCTGAAAACGGCTGCGCGGAAGGCGGTTCCGAATGGAGCCGCGTCCGCTGGCCCATCGAAACGAAAAAATCAATTACAAGAACCCAACTAGAAGAAAATGGACCAGAAAAACCGCCTCTTACCCCTCCTGACGATCGCCGCTGCGGCTTCCGTGGTCGCGTTCAGCAGCATCGGAATCGCCGCAATAACGGGTCACCTGCCGATCGCCAGGTCGAGCCTCAACCCCTTCTCCGCATTCGGCGGCGCACCTGCGGTACCGACTTCCGGCTCGGACCGGATGCCTTCCAGCCCTACCCACGAGAGGTTGACCCGCAGCGCCGGGGAAGCTGCGGCGCAAGGCAAGCCGGTAAATTTCCGCCCCGGTGCACGCCTTCCCGCGCGCAAGCCTTCCTGCCCGAACTGCGGTGTCGTGGACTCCATCAAACCGCAACAGGCAGCCGGCGACGACGGCAAGCTTGCCGCGGCACTCGGCACAACTGGCAGGGCCTATCAGATCGACAGGGAAAAACTCAGTTCCTTCAGCTTTGTCGTCATTGTGCGCATGGAGAACGGCACCCTGCGCACGATCCACGAAAATCAACGTCCGCCGTTCAGCATCGGTGAGCGCGTCAAGCTGGTCAACGGCACGGTCATTCCCCTGGGTTGATCTGAAACGGCAACCTGCAATGAGCGCGATGAATGGATTCTGGACGCGTTCTATTGCCTGTGTCGTAGCCCTTAACCGACATTTTGGGATTTACTAAAGTGTTCAGCTTTACCCACCCGATCAAATAAACTTCTTCAATGCGCTCTTGCGCTTTTGACGCCCGATTTCCTCCCTTATCGGGCGTTTTTTTTATCTGCGCCCTGCTCGCCGGTTGCGCCGCCCCGCAAAGCCGCCTGCTCCGGAGCAGCGCCTCCGCCGCTGCTGCCCAGCGCTGTCGAGCATGACCAGTCACCGTTTTTCCCCAGGGAGGAATTTCAGTGCGGACCGGCCGCAATTGCCACAACGCTTAACGCCGCCGGCAAAAGCGCGACGCCCGAGGAACTTGCGCGGCAGGTCCTTCTGCCGCGCCGGGCGGTTAGCCTTGGCGGGCCGTTTGCCGCCCAGTCCCGAAACACTTTGGCCACGCTCGTCGAAGAGGCCAGCGGCGGCGGCGACTGGAACCGGTGAATTCATGAAGAAACTGTCGTTGCTGCTGGCGGCCGCCCTGCTGTGCGCATGCGCAGCCCGGAATAAAGAGCCCAATGTCAATCTGGGCGGTTACCCGCCCGAGTTCCGTGCCGGCTATCTCGACGGCTGCGAGAGCGCGAAGCGCACGGTGGGTCAGAAGAAAGACGAGCAGCGCTTCAAGCGCGAGCCCCAATACGCCACCGGCTGGCGCGACGGCTTCGACATCTGCAGCAAGCAGAGAAAGTAACCTGCCCGCCTCCCCGGTTCCGGTCCCGCCGCCTCTCACCCTCATCAGCCATCGCGGCACATGCGCACGGCTGTGTATACTTCCTGCCGTACCGAGTGCGCGACCGCCCCGCCGGCCGGTCGCGTCCGGAGTTGCCCTGCCCGTTCAGAATATTTCTCCAGGAGACCGCGATGAACGCTCCTCTCACCCGTCCCTCTTTCCGCTGGGACGATCCTCTGTTTTTCGACGAACAGCTCAGCGACGAGGAGCGCATGGTGCGCGATTCGGCGCGCGCCTACTGCCAGGAGAAACTGATGCCGCGCGTGGTGGAGGCAAATCGTCATGAAAAATTCGACCGCGCCGTGCTCTCCGAAATGGGCAGCATGGGATTTTTCGGGCCGACGATCGAAGGCTACGGTTGCGCCGGTCTCAATCACGTCTGCTACGGACTCATTGCCCGTGAACTTGAGCGGGTGGACAGCGGCTACCGTTCTTCGATGAGCGTCCAGTCCTCGCTGGTGATGTACCCGATCTATACCTATGGCACCGAGGCACAGCGGCAGAAGTATCTGCCCGGCCTGGCGAAGGGCGACCTGGTGGGCGCCTTCGGGCTCACCGAGCCGGACCATGGCTCCGACGCGGGCAGCATGATTACGCGGGCGAGGAAAACCGACGGCGGATACCTTCTCAAAGGCGCCAAGACGTGGATCACCCACTCCCCGGTCGCCGACGTGATGGTGGTATGGGCCAAGGACGACCGCGACGTCATCCGCGGCTTCATTCTCGAACGCGGGATGAAGGGGCTGAGCACTCCGAAAATAGAAGGCAAGTTCAGCCTGCGGGTATCGGTTACCGGAGAGATCGTGATGGACGATGTCTTCGTTCCGGACGAGAACCTGCTTCCCAACGTCGAGGGGCTGAAAGGCCCGTTCGGCTGCCTGAACAAGGCGCGTTATGGCATTTCATGGGGCGCGCTTGGTGCCGCCGAATTCTGCTGGCATGCGGCGCGCGACTACGTGATGGACCGCAAGCAGTTCGGCCGGCCGCTGGCGGCAAACCAGTTGATCCAGCTGAAGCTTGCCAACATGCAGACCGAAATCACGCTGGGGCTGCAGACGGTGCTGCGCGTCGGACGGCTGATGGACGAGGGCCGCGCGGCGCCGGAGATGATCTCCCTGATCAAACGCAATTCAGCGGGAAAGGCACTGGACATCGCACGGCTGGCGCGCGACATGCACGGCGGCAACGGCGTCTCCGATGAATACCACGTCATCCGCCATGCCATGAACCTCGAGGCGGTGAATACCTACGAGGGCACCCATGACATCCACGCGCTGATCCTCGGCCGGGCGCAAACCGGCATCCAGGCCTTCACGGGATAGACCACCCACCTCACCCCGTCCCTTTCCACACCTCATCCCCCGGGGCGCGCGGACACGTTAGTGATGTAATCACCCGTCTGCGGGGCGGCTGTGACACGTTAGCCGTAGGCCCGTTCGCGGGAGCAGCCGCATAACGCCCCGATCTATAACACCGTGCAACACAGCCTTGTGCGCCCCTACCCGCAAACTGGGCTACGCCTAACGAGTCCGGGGCGCGCGCCAAGCTCCGTCTCCCGCCCGGGATGGCTAAGCCAACGCCGTGTCGACGGAGTTCCTCCCCTGAGCGGAGAAGGACCTGAAACACAAGAGAGCGACCAGCGGCCGACCGCTTTTCTTCTCCCTCTCCGCCCGCTTGCGGGGGGAGAGGGACGGGGAGAGGTGGGTCAGACGCAGCGGCCGCCGTCCACCTCGATGCAGGCGCCGGTGATGAACTCCGCCTCGTCCGAGGCCAGATAGAGGCAGGCATTGGCGATGTCCAGGGGTTTGCTCAAGCGCCCCAGGGGAATTGTTGCAACGAATTTCGCGCGCATTTCCGGCGTGTCGACTCCCATGAACTCGGCCAACAGCGGCGTATCGCCCGCCACCGGATTGACCACGTTCACCCGGATCTTGTCGGGCGCGAGTTCAACCGCCATCGAGCGGCTGGCGACAATCGCGGCGCCCTTGCTGCTGTTGTACCAGACCAGCCCCGGCCGCGGGCGCACGCCGGCGGTGGATGCCACGGTAATGAACACGCCGCCGCCCTTCTGGCGGAAGTGCGGCACGATGTTGCGCGCACTGTGGAACAAGCTCTTCACGTTCACCGCGTAAACACGGTCGAACTGCTCTTCGGTAACGTTGAGCAGGGGTTGATTGCGGTGCGTGGTGCCCGCGTTATTGACCACGATGTTCAACCCGGAAAAGGTATCCAGCACGAACTTCAGCATCGCCTTCCAGTCCGCATCCTTCGACACGTCGCCTTTGAAGAACGCCGTCTTGCCGCCGGCGGCATTGATTTCCCTGGCCACCCGCTCGCCGCCATCGACGTTGATGTCGTTCACAACGATCTTGCAGCCTTCCTCCGCGAAGCGCTTGGCGATGCCTTCGCCGAAACCCGAGCCCGCTCCGGTGACGATTGCGATCTTGTTCTTCAACCTCATCTGCCCCTCCCCTTCGAAATGACGCTCGGAAACCCGGTAAAAAAGATGGGAGCCTCACAGGCTCCCATCGCTGTCTCATCCGCTCCGGCGGGTCAGGCCCGCGTAACGGCCGCGCACACCTGCTGATTGCCGTCGGCCGCACTTTCCTTGCTGTTCCCGGCGCCGACTCCGTTCAGGTCCACGCCGTGACGCACCGCGGTCATCTCCGCAAGAATGGACACCGCGATTTCGGGTGGAGTCTTGCTGCCGATGCTCAACCCGATCGGCCCATGCAGGCGGTCAAGCTCTCCCTGCGAGAGGTCGAACATCGTGAGCCGCTCGCGGCGCTTCTGCGAATTCAGGCGTGAGCCCAGCGCGCCGACATAGAACGCCGGTGACTTGAGCGCCTCCATCAGCGCCAGATCATCCAGCTTCGGGTCGTGGGTCACCGCCGCCACTGCGCTATGGGAATCCAGGCCCATCGCCAAGACGACGTCATCGGGCATCCCGCGCTCCAGGACTGAGCCCTCCAGGTTCCAGGTATCGGCATACTCCTCGCGCGGATCGCACACTGTGACGCTGTAGTCGAGCGCCTGCGCCATCTGCGCCAGATATTGCGACAACTGACCGGCCCCGATGATCAGCAGCCGCCAGCGCGGCCCGTGCACGGTGGTCAGCCGCTTGCGGTCGAAGCTGAGCGGAGCATCGGCGCGGCTCGCCGGCCGCAGCGCGACCCTGCCGGTATCGAGATCCAGTGTTCGCGCCACCAATTCGTGGCGATCGACGCGATTGAGCAGTTCGACCACGCTGTCGTGGTCCCTGATCGGCTCGAGCACCAGTTCCAGCTTGCCGCCGCAGGGAAGGCCGTAGCGCGTTGCCTCGTCCTTGCTGATTCCGTAGGTGGCGATTTCCGGCTTCTCCACCGCCAGCGATTTGTTGCGGATCCTGAAGATCAGATCGTCTTCCACGCAACCGCCCGAAACCGAACCGGCCACCAGGCCGTCGCCGCGGACCGCGAGCATCGCGCCCGCCGGCCGCGGTGAAGAACCCCAGGTTTCCACGATGGTAGCAAGGATCACGCGATGGCCCTGGCCCAGCCAGGCGACGCTGCTTCTCAGAACCTGCAAGTCCACGCTGTCCATGAATTTCCTCTGTTGCGAGGGAAGCTCTGATCAAGTTCCACGACGCGCGTTGCGCCAGGTGCGGATGACTGCTAAGGACGCCGGAGCGCGGAACAGGGGCCCCTCTGCGGATGTGACCGCGTAGGCGTCCCATCGAGCGCATATGACCGGCGTGCAATGCGAGCGACTCCGGGTCGCATCCCCCGGCCAAGGCCGACGGAACCTGCTCCGCCCTGAGCGGGCGTTCTGCGTCGGCTCCTCCTTATGTAGGCCGGCTACACAGCGTCCTCGCCGTCTTGCCCTCGACCCGAATCGCCTCGGTCGTGCATGTGGAACCTGGTCAGAGCTTCCCTGGCGTTCTGCCCGATCGGGAATAACGATTCTAAACCAGCCGGCCCCGGGATTGCCAATAAAAAACCCCCCAACGCGGAACGCTGGGGGGTCCTGGAGCCTGCTTTCTGCCGCCCGGTCTTAAT
>JBGQGT010000136.1:0-6329 GCA_041497595.1 Gammaproteobacteria bacterium | reverse complement strand
CCTCCTGCGCCACGTCCGTATAAGTATCCAGCAACCGGTCGATACCCTTCCTCAGCCGATCCAGCAGCGGCGCCGGCAGGCGATACTTCGGAAACAGGTATCCCTGCTCTTTGTATTGTTGAACTTCCTGCGCGCTCAGAAGTGCGCTCATTGATCGTCTCCACACCGTCTGATTTTTGTGTGCCACAAATGTTAACGCAAACGCAATGCCGCCCCGGCACTTTCGTGTCGCCATTTTTCACCGCGTCGCCGTCACCGGCAGCCGCGCCGGCGGCAGGCAGATCTCACTGTCGCATGCCTGCGTCGACACCACAGCGCGGATCTCGCGGTCCTTTCCGGCAGTCCCCTTGGGGAACGACGCCACCAGCTTCACTTCACCTTCGTAAACCTTCAGCCCCGCCGGTGCGAATGCAGGCTTGAACAAGGTCGCCGCCGGATAGCGCACCCGCGTCGGCGTAAGACCATCGAAGGCAACGCTGGTCGCGATGAGGTAATCGTAAGTGGCCGGATTGGCATTGACGTGGTAGCCGTGTTCGACGTGCAGCGTGACGACGATTTCATCCTGGTCGGCGCCGCCTTTCGCGACGGCGGAGACTCGCACGACCGTTGCGGTGCCGGACAGGCCTTTCGACATCGATGGGCTGAAGTCGCTTCGATTCAGGGCCGTGATCAGGGCAGGCCAGGACTCCGGCTCGCCCGCGATTCGATGGCCGAGACGGCCGACGATTCGCCGGGCGGCGTCGGCATGTCGTGCCGCCCCGGTGGATCGCGCCAACTGCAGCAGCAGATCGACGGCCGCGGAGCTTCCCGACGGATAAGCGTTGTCGCTCTCCTCCGGCGGCATCGGCAGCTCTTTTTCTGCGATCGTTGTCGCCAGCGTTCCGTCGCTTCGCTGAAAGCGCGCGAGCATGTTGTCCGCAAGTTCCGTTGCGCGCTGATCCCACATCGCGTCTCTGGTTGCGTCGTACAGCGCCAGGTAGCTCAGGCCGAGCAGCGCGTAGTCATCCAGGAAGGCATCGGTCTGCGCCCGGTTATTGAAGATTTCGTGCCTGAGGCCGCTTTTCCTGTCGTAGGCGAGTCGCCAGATGCGCTCGGCGCTGCGGCGGGCCACATCGATATACAACGGCATATCAAGCAACTGGCCTGTGCGTGCGAACGCCTGGATCGCGAGACCGTTCAGCGCCACCACCAGCTTTTCGTCGCGTACCGGTTGCGCACGGCGGTCGCGCACTTCAAGGAGCTTCTTGCGCATTGGTGCATTGGCGGCAATCGATTGCATTCCGTCCTTGTGGTTGGTGCGCTCGAGTGTCTCTTCAATCGGCAGCCGCATGCGCAGCACGCCCAAGGTCTCGCCACTCAGCGTCTGCTCCGCAGTCTGCAGACCTTCCTGGTCTGGCATCGGAGTCAGTCCGTAAGCATCGAAGAAGCTCGCCGCCTCGCCCCCGAGCACGGATGCGATCTCCTGCCGGGTCCAGAGATAGCTCCCGCCCTCTTTGCCGTTGACCGCGGCGTCTTCGGCAGTGTAGAAGCCGCCTTCGGGCGCCATCATCCGTGTCATCAGGTAGTCGGCCGTCCCTGTCGCGATCATGCGGTAGTAAAGTTCGCCGGTAAGGCGGTAGGCCTCCGCGTAGATCGCGAGAAGTTGCGCATTGTCGTAGAGCATCTTCTCGAAATGCGGAATCGACCAGGTGGCTTCGGTGCCGTAGCGGTGAAACCCTCCGGCCAATTGATCGTAAATGCCGCCCGTCGCCATCGCGTCGAGCGTGCGGGTGAGCACGCCGATGTTCGCGGGGACCGGGGCAAGCCGTTGCGCCGCGATCAGCAGCGCCAGCACCGGCTCCTGTGGGAAGCGCGGCCCCTTGGCCGGACCGAACCCGCCGTGCTGCGCATCGGCGCGCTTCACCCACGCTGCGGCCGCTTGGTTCAGCGACGCATGCGGATCGATCGACTCGCTCGTCGTATCCGGCTCCTGCTGCCGCTGGCGCAGCGCGGCCGTCACCTTCTGCGCGGTTGCGCGCACGCGCATCGGGTCTTGCGTCCAGGCCTCGTGGATCGACTTGAGAACGGTGTCGAAGCCCGGCCGGCCGAAGGTGTCGTCGTGCGGCGCAAAATAACTGCCGGCGTAGAAGGGCTCGAGATCGGGGGTGAGAAAGACATTGTTCGGCCAGCCGCCGTGCCCGGTGATCGCCTCGGTCGCCGCCAAATAGAGCCGGTCGATGTCGGGTCGCTGCTCGCGGTCCACCTTGATGTTCACGAACCAGGCGTTCATCAGGTCCGCGAATTCCTGCTTGCGGTAGATCGTCTGCTCGGCGACGTGGCACCAGTAGCAGGTGCTGTAACCTACCGAGAGGAATATCGGCTTGTTCTCGCGCTTCGCCTTCTCCAGCGCCTCCGGCCCCCACGGATGCCAGTCCACCGGGTTGTAAGCATGCAGCAGCAGATAGGGATTGTTGGAATCGATCAGCCTGTTCGCGTGCCGCCCCGCGGCGTTCTTCTCCTCGGCCCAAGCGACACTGCCGGCGCCGAAAACGCCGATCGCAACCGCGACCAGACCCATCCGGTACACGTCTCTGAAGTTGCGGATCAGCAGGAAGCCCGGGCAACTGGCCATTGGTAGCTCGTCTTTTCTCTCAGTACGCAGCACAAGCTTTCCCGGTTTCACTGGTTGTCAATCAGGAGGCACCGCCTTACTTCGGCCCCAGCCTCCCGTCCTCGTTCTTCCCGGCTCCCGGCCTTGGAATCGCGGCCCTCTCTGTTCGACCGACGTCTAGTAGGATCCACTGGCCTTGCCCACCGCCGCGTCACCCTCGCGCATCTCTGCTACCGCACTCTTGGCGGCGGCGGCCAGGAAGGCGTTATCGGCCAGCAAGGTCACGAACTGAAAGCCGAGCCCGATCATCTGTTTTGCCATGAGCGTCGAACCGCAATGGATCCCCGCATAGATGCCGTGTCGTTTCGCGCCTGCCACGATGGTTTTGATTGCGCCCACAACGACCGGATCCGTCGGGACGCCGGAAGGAACACAGCCCAGCGAGATTGCCAAATCGTTCGGGCCGATATAGAGCGCGTCGAGGCCAGGCACGCTCAGGATATCGTCGAGATTGTCGAGCGCCTGCCTGGTCTCGATCATCGCCATCGCAATCATGGTCTCGTTGGCGTGCTTGAAATAATCCGCGCCCCCATACCACGTGGCCCGCACCGGACCGAAACTGCGATAGCCGACCGGCGCATAGCGGCAGGCGCCGACAAACGCCTCGCACTCCGCCTGCGTATTGACCATCGGGCAGATGATCCCGTAAGCGCCGGCGTCGAGCATCTTCATGATGATGCCGGGTTCGAGCCAAGGCACGCGCGCAAGCGGTGTCGTCGGCGTAGTGCTCACCGCCTGAAGCATGGTGACGGCCGTTTGATAATCCACGTGGCCGTGCTGCAGATCCACGGTGAGCGAATCCCAGCCGGCCTGCGCCATGTTCTCGGCCGCAATGGAGCTGGGAATCCCCAGCCAACCGTTGATTGCGGCCCCACCGCGTTTCCAGATCGATTTGATGTTGTTTTCTCTCACAGTCTGCGCCTCTCCCGTTTTACCGTTTACGGTTCTTCGTGGTTCGTGTTTCGAATCGGCTCTGTTTTTCGTCTTTAAATCAGGCCTGAGTGCCGAGACCTGTGTCGTGGCGTGCTAGCGCACGCCGTACTTCGCCCGATAGTGCTGCTTGAGCACCTTGCGCGTCTGTGTATTGAGCTGCGGGTTTTGCGGCTTCGCCGGCCGTGACCCTGCCGCCGGACGTTGCGCCGGCTTCCTGTTTGCCTGCTTCATTCTTTCTTCGCTTCCTTTTCCGCTTCTTCCTCGCGGCTGGCGTAATCGATCGGCGGTTCGTGCAGCCGCTGCCGGCGGCTCTTCTCCAGTCCTTTCACCACCGCGACGATCGCCTCGTTGTAGGGTACCGCGATCCCGAGCGCCCTGGCCTCGCGCACCAGCGCTCCGTTGAGCGCGTCGATTTCGGTGTGGCGGCCCTGTTCGACGTGCTGCATCATGGAGGGCCGGTTGTAGCGCACCCGGCAGTGCTCCTTGATCTTTTTGCGCGGATCGGCCTCGGATATGCGGATGCCCTTGCGCTCGACCACCATGAGGATCTCGTCGATGATGCGGTCCTGCAGCGCGTTCACTTCCGGCGTGCGGTACATCTCGCCGCTGCGCAGCCCGGTGACCGCGGTGAGCGGATTGATCGCGCAGTTGAGCACGAACTTGCCCCAGATGTACGCCATCGGGTCCGGGATGACGGTGGTTTCGATTTCGGCCTTGTTCAGCATCCGCGCCACTTCCGCGATCCGTTTGCTGTTGCGGCCGTCCAGCTCGCCGATCGAAGTCATTCCGGCGTTGGTGTACTGCGCGCGCCCGGGCTCCGGATTGGCGGCGCTGTTCATGCTCACGCCCGCGATGACGCGCGCCTCACCCAGTTCCGCGACCAGCGCCTCGACGTTGCCGATGCCGTTTTGCAGCGTCAGCGCAAAACCGTCCGGCTTGAGCACCTGCGCGGCGGTGCGCGCCGCCTCCTTGGTGGCATTGGCATCGGTGAAAATGATGACGAAGTCCGCCGGGGGCAGCCCGGCGTGGCTGGTTTGCGCCGGCAGGCGGATAACGTGCCGGCCGCGCACCCCCTCGATCGTCAGCCCTTCGCGCACGATGACGCCGATGTGGTCTGCGCGCGGGTCGATCAGCGTGACCTCGTAGCCCGCCCGCGTGAGCAGCCCGCCGTGCACCGATCCCATCGCCCCTGCCCCGATCATGTAAGTACGCATGCACCCCTCCGAGATTGTTTTTCTCCATCCGCATCTGCACCGGCAGCGCTGCCGCGCGACCGGCGATACGCAGGGTTAGTGTCCTGTTCCGCTAATTCGCGGCTGAAAACCCGACGAGAATCGGCGCCATGCTGTGTTACGAGTCCTCGCCGTGCGTGTCGGAGCGCGGAAGAGGGGCCCCTCTGGGGATCTGACCGCGGAGACACGCGTTAGGCCGGTGGTCGACACGCTATTGGCCGGTTGCACGGTCGCATCCCCGCAAGCGGGGCCCCTGCTCCACGTTCCACCGGCCCCCGCCACTGTCAAGGACTCGCGCCTTGCCTGACACCGATTTCGCAGGTTTTCCGGTCGATGATGGATTGCTTCCAAATGGCTATGAAGCTTGCGTTCCAAAGTTCGCAGGATATCCCACGAATCAGCGGAACAGGACACTAGCGCTGCGCATGATATGCCAAGAGCCGGTATTCCGGTGTAGGCCCCCCTCCGGCCGTGGCAACATCCGGTGTGAAGATGGTAGAGTTGCGGCAAGCGCAGGCGTGGCGGATTTTCCCGCCAGGCGCCTGCGTGATAACGACAATCTGGGGGAGACGGAAATGCGTTGCGCCAAGGGAGTTCTGTTTACGCTGCTTGCGGGCTTGCTGGCCCCGCAACCGCTGCTTGCGGTCGATGCACCGGAGCTGATGGTCGAGCATTCCATCGTGATCGATGCGTCGGCCGAGGAAGTATGGGAGGTGGTCAGCGACTTCAACGGTCTGCCGCGCTGGCTCCCCGTCATCGAATCCAGCCGGATCATTCTCGGCAAGAACCGCGAAGTCGGCTGTATTCGCGAGCTGACCCGGGCCAACGGTACCAAGGTCCAGGAGAAGCTCATCGCATACGAACCCTGGAACATGAGCCTGTCCTACACCTATGTCGGCGGCCAGCCGGGTGCCAGTGACTATTACCCCACCATGACCGTGAAGGATGCCGGCAACGGCAAGAGCCGCGTCGAATGGAAAGCGCGGTTCAGGCGCCTTGCCTACTGGACCGATGATCCGCCGCCCGGTCAGGACGACGCGACGGTGCTCGCGGCGTTCAACCGGGTGTACCCGTTGGGTCTGGAAACCCTGAAGAAGCTGGTTGAAGGGCAATAACAGCGTGAAGGTGTGAATGGGTGAATGAGTGAATGAGTAAGAGCGGCGCTTCGCGCCCTCCGTCGTGTCGTATTTATCTTTAGGCTTTTACCCTTCACTCTTTCACTCCTTCACTCATTCACGCCTTCAATCATGAAATCCTTCGACCTCACGGGCAAAGTCGCGATCGTCACCGGTTCCAGCCGTGGCATCGGCCGCTCCATCGCCGAGCATCTCGCTGCGGCGGGCGCCAGGGTCGTGGTCTCCAGCCGCAAAGCGTCCGCCTGCGAGGAAGTGGCGCAGGCGATCCGGACAGCCGGAGGTGAAGCCGTCGCGATCCCCGCCAACATCGGCGACAAGGCGCAACTCGAGAATCTGGTCAACGAAACGCGCAGGCACTGGGGCAGGATCGACGTGCTG
>JBGQGT010000135.1:0-6330 GCA_041497595.1 Gammaproteobacteria bacterium | reverse complement strand
GGCATAGGCGGCATCGTCGCGCTGCTTGAGCGCCGCGTCCGCGAGCAGTTGGAGTTGCTCCTCCGCGGGAGTTGCGCCGGCCTGCTCCTGGTTGCGCACGTCCACCGCGATTTCCCGGGCGGCACGCGCGAAATCGCCCCCTAGGTAGAGCGACTGTATGAGGAGCGTGCGCACCGCTTTGTCCGTCCCGCCGTCGCGCAAGTAGCGGTCGGCAATTTCCGCCGCGCGCGCATACTCCTTCGCGGCGTAGTACTGGCTCACCGCGGCGCCGAGCACCTGCATCTTCTCGCCGGCGGGCGCCGCCGGCGAGAATGCCGCCTTCTCGAACGCGCGCCCGGCGGCGGCCGGATCGCCGACCAGGATCGACGCCTGGGCGCGGATGCGCTCGATGACGTAGATCTCGTATTGCGTCTTGTCCTTCATCGCCTCGGCTTCCGCGATGCGCGCGAGCGCGTCCTTGCCTTGCTTTTTCTTCAGGGCATCGAGCGCCGCCTGGATCGGCTTGCCGATTTCGGCACGCACCGTCGGCCCCGCGGTCTTCTGTTCCTGCGCCCAGGCCGGCTGCGCGACGCCCCCGAGCGCGAGGATAAGCCCGAGCGCGCAGCCCAGCTTCATGGCTCTTCGCTTCGAATCCACGCTCAGTCCATGAACTGTTCGTTGCCGATCACGCCCAGCTTGGTCAGGCCGAGCCGCTGTGCGGAGGCCATCACGGCGATGACGTGCTCGTACTTGACCAGCCTGTGCGGGCGCAGATGGATTTCCGGCTGTACCGCCTTCTGCGCGGCGGCGCGCAGCCGCGCCTCGAGATCCGCGCGGCCCGAGAGCGTCACGCCGTTCCAGATCACGGTTCCGTCGAAATCGACCTCGACCGTCGCGACCTCGGGCGGGACCGGCGGAGCGCTCACCTGACTGGTCGGCATGCTGAGCTTCACCGCGTGCGTCTGGATCGGGATGGTGATGATCAGCATGATGATCAGCACCAGCATGACGTCGATCAACGGGGTGGTGTTGATGTCCACCAGCATCTCCGGGTCCGCCGATCCGCCGCTGCCAACGTTCATCGCCATGATGCGCTTCCTTTTCTGCGGTTCAGCCGCCCTGCACGGGCGGCTCGGTGATGAAGCCGATTTTCAGGATGCCGGCGCGCTGGCAGGCGAACACCACCCGGCCGATGAATTCATAGCGCGCGCCCCTGTCCCCGCGGATATGCACCTCGGGCTGCGGTTGCTTGACCGCGATTTGCTTCAACTGCTCGAGCAGCTTCGGCCCCTCCGGGACGAGCTGGTCATTCCAGAACACATTGCCGTCCCTGTTCACGGCGATGACGATGTTTTCCGGCTTGGTCTGGGTGGGTTGGTTGCGTTCGCGCGGCAGCTCGAGCGTCACCGACTTGACCACCACCGGAATGGTGATGAGGAAGATGATCAGCATCACCAACATCACGTCGACCAGCGGCGTGGTGTTGATCGTGGAAATGACCTCGTCTTCCGCGTCCGACGACCCTACGGTCATTCCCATGTTCAGCCCTCTTTGTCCATTTTCCTGCTCCGTCTGCGACCGCCCTGGATCAGGACCATCTGAACGCCGCCGCCGAAGTGGCGCACCATCTCCATCGCGACCTTGTTGCGTCGTACCAGCCAGTTGTAGGCGAGCACCGCGGGAACCGCCACCGCGAGGCCGAGCGCGGTCATGATCAACGCTTCGCCGACCGGGCCCGCGACCTTGTCGATCGACGCCTGGCCGGCGATGCCGATCGCCGTAAGCGCGTGGTAGATGCCCCAGACGGTGCCGAACAGGCCGACGAACGGCGCGGTGGAGCCCACCGTCGCGAGGAAAGCAAGCCCTCCCTGGAGCCTGTTGGCGATCATGTCCATGGCGCGCTGGATGGTCATGCCGACCCAGGCGTCGAGGGGAATCTGCGGCATCCCGCTCTGGGATCGAAGTGCTCCGCCGTGATGCTCTGCCGCGAAATAGCCCTTTTGCGCCACGAAGCGGAAGGCGCTGTCTTCAGCAAGAACATGGATGCCGTCCGTGATGGAGTTCGCGTCCCAGAATCCGCGCTCGGCCTCGTCAGCCTGCCGCATCAGATTCCTCTGTTCAAAGTATTTGAGGATCGCGATGTACCAGGATCCGACCGACATGATGAGCAGGATGATGAGCGTGCCCTTGGCGACGAAGTCTCCCTGCCGCCACAGCGCCTCGAGGCCGTAGGGGTTGACGACGACTTCAATCGCGGGCGCCGCAGCACTGGGCGCAGCGCTCGCCGGCGCGGCAGGCGGCTTGGCGGTCTCGGCCGGAGGGGCGGAGGACGCCGGGGACACGTTTGCCTGCGCCGCGACCTGCCTCGACCCAACGCCCAGGCAGGCGAGCGTAAGGCCGATCAGCAGGCAAAGGCGCAGTACGCTGCGCGCTCCAAGTACGAAGTTGGTCATCTTCACTCCACTTTCCACACGTAATCGATGCGCGCCCACGCTCGCTCGGGCTTGCCGTCCACCGTCGCCGGCTTGAACTTGCATAGTGCCAGCCCCATTCTGGCCGCATCGTCGAGTCGCCGGAACCCCGACGAGACCTCGATCCTGCTCTGCACGATGCGCCCGTCGGCCTCGATCAGGAAGCTCAGCCTGACGGTCCCGGTCTCGTTCGCGCGCAGCGAGGCCGGAGGATAGGCCGGCTTCTCGCAGCCTCTCGAATCGACGACTGCGGCGGTACGAACAGGCGCAACAGCCGCCTGCGGCGCGGGTCCAATCGGCGGCGGTGGTTCTGCCGGCTTGACCGTGGTCACTGCGGTGATTGCGGCCTGCTGGATCTGCGGCGGAGGCTGCACCTGCACCTCGGGAGGCGGGATGTAGGGCGGTGGCGGCGCGACGAGCCGCGGCGGCGGCGGCGGGGGGAGTTTCTCCGGCGGCGGCGGCGGCTTCACTTCCTCGAGCACCTTGGTCTCGAGCGGCGGGCGCACCACCACGACGATTTTGCGCGCCAGGCCGTTGACGAGGGCGTAAACCGCCACGGCGTGCAGCAGCACGACGATCATGAAGCCCGTCACTCGCTTGCGAGAATTGTCGACTTGTTGCGCGTAGCTCACAGGGGATTCCGACTATATGACTTTCTGCGCCGTTTGCGGTCCGGGCCGGAAAGCTTTCAAAAAAACATCGGGCAGGGGATCACCCCTGCCCGATCGTCCTTTCTCCGGCTAAGCCGAGCTTACATCTCGTAGCGCGCGGTCAGGTAGTAAGTGCGGCCGCGGGGGTCCGCATAGCGGTTGTCGTAGCCGATTTGCTGGCCGCCAACGTTCTTGATCGACAGGGGCGGATCCTGATCGAGCAGGTTGATGATCCCGGCCGACATCTTGAAGGCCTTGCTTACCTTGAAGCCCGTCTGCCAGTCGAGCGTGGTGTAGGCCTTCACCTTGTGGTACGAATTGATGCAATTGCCCGCTAGGTCGGTTACCGCGCAGATGATGTCGGTGTAGGCCTGATCCACATATCCCGACTTGTAGTTGATGGCCAGGCCATGCGACCACTTGTCGTACTCCACCGTGTTGAACCAGCGGATGACGTCGCGGAACACCACCCCCGCGCTCGGCCCGAGGCCCGTATCGAAGATTCCCAGGTCGGAGTGGAACGGCCCGCCGGCGACGTTCTGGACATCATGCTTGAGCATGCGCGTCCAGAGCAGCCGCGAGGTCAGGTTGCCTTGCCCCATGTGTGCCCGTGCAGCGACGTCGAAATCCAGACCCGCAGCCTTGGCTTCGCCCATGTTCGAGTTGGCGGTGAGAATCGCGAGGACGTTCTTACTCTGCACCGGGTCGAAGAAGGTGGTGAACAGGTTGGCGAACTGCGGGTCGTTGAAGATCAGCGTCTCGTCGATCTGGCCGATCCGGTTCTTGAGATGGATGTTCCAGTAGTCGACGCCAAACGACAGCGAGGCCGTCGGCTCGAAGCGCGTGCCGAGCGAGAACTGATTGGACTTCTCCGGCGTGAGGTCCGGATTGCCCTTGGCGAACACGTCGTACTGGGTGCCCCCTGCAATACAAAGGGGTCCCAGCACTGGGTCTGACAGAACCCAGGGCGGGCAGGTGTAGGAGCCGCCCGTGACGCCGTAATGCTGCTGGACATTCGCGGTCTGCGGCACCGAGGGCGCCTTGTAACCGGTCCCCGCCGAGGCGCGGAACAGCCACTGGCGCGTCGGCGTCCAGCGCGTCGATACCTTGGCGGTGGTCGCGTTGCCGAAATCCGAGTAGTGGTCGTAGCGCAGCGATCCTGTGGCTTCCAGCCCCTTCAGGATCGGCACCTGCAACTCGCCGTACACGCCGTACATGTTGCGGGAGACATCGAAGGGCCTCTCTGCGGCTGAGTCGCCGGCGATGTTGTCACCGATTCCCATCGCGATATTGCTCGGCTTGTAGTCCGCCTGCTCCCTGCGCAACTCGACGCCCGCCCCGAACATTGCCATGCCGCCAGCCGTCGCGAAGGCCTCGCGCGAACCGCGCAGGCTGGCAACCTGCAGTCCGGTCGATGCCTCCTTAAACAGCCCTTTGTACTGCGCCGTGTTGATCGTCGCCATGCCGGCTGCCGACTGGCCGCCGGGGAGGAGGAACGGGTTCAGCGTTCCAGCGCCGAGGGCTGCGACGAGGCCGTTGGCGGTCATCCAGCCCGCGATATAGTCTTCTTTCCAGTAATTGCGGCTGATGGTGAGGGAGAGGTCGTAATCCCAGCGGTTGAAGAACCCCTTCACGCCGCCGACCAGATGGTCGGCGGTGGTCGTGTCGAGGACCGTGCGTTTACCGGCGTCCATCAGGCGCCAGCGCGCGGTGGCACTGGTGTCTGGAGCTGGAGCGATGGACGGTGCGACAAAAGCGCCCCAGAACGACATCGTGTTGTCGATCGTCATGTCCACGGGCGGCGGCGCGATCTTCCACAAAATTTCCGACTCCGAATGCACGTACTCGCCGTAAGCCGTGGTGTTGCCGCCCAGCTTCCAGTTGCCGGAGAGCAGCAGGCTTTGCCGATCCTGCTTCGGCTGGATCTCCAGCTGCGTCGTGTAGTCGAAATAACAGAACGGTGCGCCGGTCGGCTCGACCAGGTGCTGCGGCGGGCAGGTGCCGGCATTGGCCGCGTAGGGTCCGACGCCGGAGAAGAACGGGTTGGCAAGACCACCGCTATAGCGGATATTGGCCGGGATCGTCCGCGTCGAGAAATTGCCGAAATTGACCGTCTGTCCGTTCTGCTGGTAGAAAATGTTTCCTGTACTGGCGAATTTGCGGTCCAGCGCTGTGATGGCGTCCTGGTGATCCTTGTTGACCGCGATGAGGTAGTTGTGACCGTCCTTGTCCAGATTGCCGAAACCCTTGGTCGCCGAGAAGCGCTGCTCGGCCCCGCCCGTGTCCTGCGGCCTCATCACGCTGCCGAACAGCTCGAACTTTTCGTAGTTGGTGCGCGTGATGAAGTTGACCACGCCGGCGATCGCGTCCGAACCGTACAGCGAGGACGCGCCGTCGGTGAGCACTTCGATGCGCTCGATCGCCGCGATGGGAATGGTGTTCAGGTCGATGCCGTCGCCGTAGCCGGTCAGCGTCTGCCCCGACCAGGTCGCCAGGCGCCGTCCGTTGAGCAGCACCAGCGTGCGCTGGCCAAGACTGCGCAGCGACGCGCTGGCGAATCCGGCGCCGCCGCCGCCGACCGATTCGGAGGTCGTGACGAAGCCCTGCATCGATGGCAGCTTCTGGATCAGCTCCGTGGCTGTGCTCGCGCCGGAGCGCTCGATGTCCGCGCGCGTGAAGACCTGCAGCGGCAGCGCGCCTTCGGCTTCGATGCGCTTGATCGCCGAGCCGGTGATCTCGACGCGCTCGACGGATTCGGAGGACTGCTGGGCGATGGCAAATGGCGATGCCATCGCCAGCGCAACACCAGCGGCGAAGAAAGGCGATCCAAGCCAACTACCCCGACGGCAAACGAACGGCGATTCCATGTTTTCTCCCCCTCAGCCAGTTGTTAGTTGTCAGTTATTTGAGGCAGTACGCACGGGCAGCCATACCCCGCACAGCGGAAATAGCATACTTATTCCATTACAACCTTTCAAATATTTTCGGCCGAAGCCATACACCGCGACGTGTTTGAAACGCGGCGCACCACAATGCGCCGCAACATTTGCTGCATTGCCGCGAAAGGCCGGGGCGCTGTACTTACGCGCTGCGCTGCTGCTTCGCGCGGTGCCGGCGCACCTTCATGAGGTTGCCGCAGCTCGCCATTTCGCACCAGCGGCGGCTGCGGTTCCTGGTTTCGTCCACGAACAGCCAGTAGCAGGTTTCATTGCCGCAGCGGCGCAGCCGCG
>JBGQGT010000134.1:0-6380 GCA_041497595.1 Gammaproteobacteria bacterium | reverse complement strand
TGGGCGCCGAGCAATCCGCCCGCGATGCTGCACGCCGCCATCGGCAATCCGACCGCGTAGAGGACGTTGTCGGTCGCCACGAACAACACTAACGCGCCGAAATTCGTCGCCAGATTCAGGACCTTGGTAGCGGCGGCGGCGCCGAGGAAATCGTACCCGAACAGCCGCACCAGACCGAACAGCAGAAAACTGCCGGCTCCGGGACCGAAGAACCCATCGTAGAAACCGACGACCGCTGCCAGTGCAGCCACCCCCGGCCCCTCGATCTCGAGCCGCACCCGCCTGCCGGGCGTGGAGCCGAAGTTTCGCCGTGTCAGCGTGTAGATCGCCACCGCTCCCAGCATCACCAGGATCAGCGGCCGCAGCACGCCGGGCTCGATCAGTGTCACCACCTTTGCCCCGGCGAGGCCGCCGCCACACGCGATCAGTGCAGCGGGCAGAATCGTCCGCCAGCGAATCGGCACCGACCAGGCGTAGCGCAGAGTGGCGAAGGTGGTACCGGCTATCGAAGAGAGTTTGTTGGTGCCGAGCAGCAGCGCGGGCGGCGTGGCGGGATAAACTGCAAACAGCGCCGGAACAAGGATCAAGCCACCGCCGCCGGCGACCGCGTCCACCAGTCCGCCGAAGAATGCAAATACGCACAGAACCAGAACGTCGGTCACGACTGCTTACTTGCCGATGCAGAAACGGGAAAAGATTTCGCCGAGCAGATCGTCTGTGCTGAACTGTCCGGTAATCTCGCCCAGCGCCTGTTGAGCCAGTCGCAGTTCCTCTGCAAACAATTCGATCGCCTTCGCTTGACCGGCCGCGCGCGCGAGCGCTGCGTCGGCTTGCTGGAGCGCGCGCAAGTGCCGCTCCCTGGCCATGAATTGCGTTTCTTCTGCCGGTCGCCAGCCCACGGCCTGCAGAATGATGGTGCGCAACAACTCCAAGCCGGCGCCAGACTTGGCCGATACCCGGATCTCCACCCGGCCCTCCAGCTCGCGCACCGATGGAGATTCTCCAGACATATCTATCTTGTTGAAAATAAATATGTTTTTTACATTCTTCGGCAGTTTCGCAAGGATTGCGCGATCGGCGTCCGCCATCCCCCGGGTCACGTCCACCACCAGCAGGGCGACGTCTGCCCAACCGATTTCGCGCCACGCGCGTTCGATGCCGATTTTTTCCACCGGCTCCTCGGATTCGCGCAGCCCGGCTGTGTCGATCACGTGCACCGGCACGCCATCGATTACCAGCTCGTGACGCAACGGGTCGCGGGTGGTACCTGGAATCTCGGTGACGATGGCGACCTCGTCACCGGCAAGACGATTGAGCAGGCTCGACTTGCCGACGTTGGGCTGCCCGATCAGCACACATCTTGCGCCCTCGCGCAGAATCCTGCCCTGCTCCGCCGCGCGCTGAACCTCGGCGAGTTCTGCGCGCAGCCGCGCCAGCCGCTTGAATGCGTCGCCCCGCTCGAGAAAATCGATCTCCTCGTCGGGAAAATCCAGCGTCGCCTCGACCAGCGCCCGCAGCTCGATCAAGGCGCTGACGAGATGACCGATGCGTGCGGAGAACTCGCCCGCCAGGGAGCGCATCGCCCCGCGCGCCGCGGCCTCCGAACTGGCGTCGATCAGATCGGCGACGCTTTCCGCCTGAGCGAGGTCGAGCTTGTCGTTGAGGAAGGCGCGACGGGTGAATTCGCCCGGCTGCGCCGGCCGCGCGCCGAGATCGAGACAACGTCGCAGCACCAGTTGCAGTACGGCGGGCCCGCCGTGCCCGTGAAGTTCGAGCACATCCTCGCCGGTGTAGGAGTGCGGCGCGGGAAAGAACAATGCGAGGCCGCGATCGAGCGTCCCGCCCGTCGCGTCGCGAAAGTCGCAAAGCGTAGCGGCGCGGGGCTTCGGCACGGGCCCAAGGATTCCCGAGATGATGGCGGGGACCGCAGGGCCGGAAACGCGGACTACGCCGATTCCCGCGCGCCCGGGGGCGGTAGCAACCGCGGCAATCGTGTCAGCGCGGGGCATGAGCGGGTTTTGACCGCTCGATGGCGCGCGTGATCTGCCACTGCTGCGCGATGGAAAGAATGTTGTTCACCAGCCAGTAGACCACCAGCCCTGCCGGGAAGAAGAAGAAGAACACGCTGAATACCACCGGCATGATTTTCATCACCTTCGCCTGCACCGGATCCGGCGGAGTGGGGTTCAGCGAAGTCTGGATGATCATGGTGATGCCCATCAGCACCGGCAGGATGTAATACGGGTCCTGCGCCGACAGATCGGTGATCCACAGCATGAACGGCGCATTGCGCAATTCCACGCTCGCAAGCAATACCCAGTACAGCGCGATGAACACCGGAATCTGCACCACGATCGGCAGACAACCCCCAAGCGGATTGATCTTCTCGGTCTTGTACATCTCGATCATCGCCTGCTGCATGCGCTGGCGGTCGTCGCCGTATTGCTCCTTGAGCTTCTGCATTTTCGGCCCGAGCACGCGCATTTTCGCCATCGATTTGTAACTTGCGGCCGACAGCGGATAGAAGATCAGCTTGATGATGATGGTCAGGATGATGATCGCCACGCCCCAGTTGTTCACCCACTTCTGGATCGCGGACAGCACCCAGAACAACGGCGCCGCGATGACCGTGAGCCACCCGTAGTCCACCGTCCGTTCCAGACCGGGAGCAAGCGTGGCGAGCTTTTCCTGCTCCTGCGGTCCGGCGTACAAACGCATGTCGGCTTGCCCCGAGGCGCGCGGCGCGATGCTGCCCACCGGCACGATAACGCCGGCAGCGTACAAGCCGTTTCCCAGCACTCGCGTAAAGAACTCGCGCGGCATTTCTCCGGGCGGGAGCCAGGCCGCCACGAAATAATGCTGCACCAAAGCGATCCAGCCATCGTTGACGTGCTTGGGATAGTCGGTCTTGCCCTTGTCGATGTCACCGAAAGATACCTTGCGAAACTTCGACTGGTCCGTGTATACGGCCGCGCCGGTGTAGGTCGGCACCATCTTCGAATCGCCCGCGGCCGGTTTCCCGTCGCGAAGAAACTGGAAGTACGCGAACGGTTTCAGCTCGTCGCTGCCGCCGTTGACGATCCGAAAGGACTCGTTGATCAGATAGCTGCCGCGCTGGAAAATGATGCGCTTGGTCACGGCGACGCGATTGACTTCGGGTGCGGTCAACGTAACCGTCACTTCATCACTGCCGTCGCCCAGTTGGTAGTTCGAGGCGGTGGCGCGATAGAGCGTTGTGTGGTTAGGCAGGTTTTCGCCGATGAGGCCGCTTTGCGCCACATAAGTATGGTCGGCGGATTGCTCGAACAGAACGAAATTCCTGTTCTTGTCGACCTTGTCCTTGTGCCGGGTAAACTCGAGCCTGCGCAAAACCCCGCCAACCGGGTCGATTTCCGCATTCAGCACGTCGGTACGCACGGTAATCACGGGCAAGGTCGCGGAACTTGACGCGGCGGCTTTGGCGGGCGGCGCCCCGGGACTGGCTGCTGTCGTCGCGACCGGCGGAAGCGTCGGAGACGGTGTGGCAGTAACGGCCTGCTGCGCCGTATCCTGCGGCGGCGCCGGCTGCGGATTACGCTCCTTTACCCACGCGTCAAACAGCAGGAAAACGGAAACGGCGAAAATCATCGCCGCAAACAATCGCAAACTGTCCATGGAAGGCGTTTTCTTTTCAGGGTACCGGATCGGCTCCGCCGGGATGCCATGGGTGGCAACGCAGCAGGCGCCTCGCGGCGAGCCAGCTTCCGCGCAAGACGCCGTGGGTCTCGATCGCGGCTTTCGCGTATTCCGAACAAGTCGGGTAGAAGCGGCAGTGACTGCCGACCCACGGGCTCAACAGGTATTGGTAGAGCCTGATCAGGGTTACGAACGTGGTGCGCATCAGCGACCGCCGCTCAGCAGGCTTTGCAGTTCACCGCGTGCCTCCAACATTTCTTCCCTGACAGCAGGCCTGCGCACCCTCACAACAAAGTCCGTCGTTCCCAGATCGCTGCGCAGGCGGCGAAACACTTCGCGCACCAGACGTTTCATCGCTGAGCGGACAACTGCCCTGGGCGCGGTGCGCCGGCCGATGACAATTCCCAGACGCGCAGCCTTGCCGCCCGGATTATTCCTGACGAGGACGATAAAGAACCGCCCCTGTCGTCTTGCCGAGAACGCGCCGGTGAAATGCGCCCCGCCGTGCAGCCTCGCCAGGCGAGGCAGCTTGGGACGCGGCTGTGTCACACCGCCAGGCGCGCACGGCCCTTGGCTCGACGGGCATTGATGACGGCGCGACCGCCTCGGGTTTTCATGCGCACCAGGAAACCATGGGTGCGGCTGCGGCGGGTTTTCGACGGCTGATAAGTGCGCTTCATTCGGCTTACTCCAGTGACTGGCGTGAAAAAGCCCGTCATTACACTTGTTTTTGCAGGCCATTGTCAACCGCGAAGTCGGTCTCGCCGAGCCTGTGGATAACTCCAAATATTGCTGTTAAACTTCGGCCTCACCTCGGGTGGCCTTCCTCGGCCGCATCCCCTACCAAAATTACAACCTGGCGCCGATGGACAGCTTCTGGAATCACTGCCTACGCCATTTCGAAAAATCTCTTCCGGCGCAACAGTACAAGACCTGGATTCAGCCGCTGCGCGCGCGCCTAGACCAGCACACGGTGGTGGTTTCAGCGCCGAATCGCTTCGTTCTCGAGTGGGTCAAGGACAAGTTCGTCTCTGAAATCGAGCGGCTGTCTTCGGAGTACCTGCGCAAACCTACTCCGGTAGTACTTACTCTCTCGGAAAATGCCGCCGAAGAAACGAGCCGGCCTGCGCCGGAGGCCGAAGTACCGGCGCCGAAACCGAAGATCCGGGAGCAGAGCCGCCTCAACCCGTCATTTACCTTCGACTCGTTCGTAACCGGCAAGGCCAATCAACTGGCTCGCGCCGCCGCGCTGCAGGTCGCCGAACATCCGGGCGTGGCGTACAACCCGCTGTTTGTCTATGGTGGTGTGGGCTTGGGCAAGACCCACCTAATTCAAGCCATCGGCAATCTGCTGCACGAACTCAACCCATCCGCCAAGGTCCGCTATATCCACGCCGAGCAGTATGTTTCCGATGTAGTGCGCGCCTATCAGCACAAGGCCTTTGACGGCTTCAAGATGTATTACCACTCCCTGGACCTTCTGCTGATCGACGATATCCAGTTTTTCAGCGGCAAGAACCGTACGCAGGAGGAATTTTTCTACGCCTTCAACGCGCTGATCGAAGCGCACAAGCAGGTCATCATTACCTGTGATACCTACCCGAAGGAAATCGCCGGAATCGAGGATCGGCTGATCTCGCGCTTCGGCTGGGGGCTTACGGTCGCAGTCGAGCCGCCGGAACTGGAAATGCGCGTCGCGATCCTGCTCAAGAAAGCGGAAGCCGAGCGTGTCAGCCTGCCGGAAGACATCGCGTTTTTCGTTGCCACCCACATCCAGTCCAACGTGCGCGAACTCGAAGGGGGCCTGAAGCGTGTTCTTGCCTACGCCAAGTTCGCCAATGCCAGGCTCTCGGTGGACCTTGCCCGCGAAGCACTCAAGGATCTACTCGCGATACAGGTGAGGCAGGTCTCGGTGGAAAATATCCAACGAATCGTGGCCGACTACTACAAGATCAAGGTCTCCGAGATGTACTCGAAGAAGCGCTCGCGCGCGGTTGCGCGGCCGCGCCAGGTCGCCATGGCTCTGGCCAAGGAACTCACGCATCTGAGTCTGCCGGACATCGGTGATGCCTTCGGCGGCCGCGACCACACCACGGTGCTGCATGCCTGCCGCAAAATAGCGGATCTGCGCGCCGGCAATGCCGAGATTACCCGTGACTTCGACGCGCTCCTGCAGACGCTGCGCGGTTGATAAACCCTGTACAGTTTGTTGATAAGCAGCGCGGCATCGGATCGGCAGCAAGTATCCACAATCCGTCCACTGCCGCTACATGAGTTATACAGAATCGGAAGCGCATGTTTCCAAAGCGACAAGTACGACAGCCAACAGGTTTTCCGCAATCTATTAACTTTATCAAGGTTCAAGAATGAAGATCTTAGAAATAGAAAAAGACGTGCTCTTGCGGCCATTGCAGGCAGTATGCGGAATCGTGGAACGCCGGCATACGCTGCCGATCCTCTCCAACGTCATGCTGGAAGCGGATGGCACGGCCCTGAACCTGTTGGCCACCGACCTGGAAATCCAGGTGGTCACCTCGGCGGTGCTGGAGAAGGCCGCGTCGCGCTACGCGGTGACGGTGTCGGCCAGAAAGTTGCAGGACATCCTGCGCTCGCTTCCGGACAAAACCGTCGTCAGCCTGGATGCGCAGGAAGGGCGTCTGCAGGTGAAGGCGGGGAAGAGCAGATTCAACTTGCAGACCCTGCCG
>JBGQGT010000133.1:0-6421 GCA_041497595.1 Gammaproteobacteria bacterium | reverse complement strand
CCCGAACTGATTCCGTCCATTGAACTGGTGGCCTGGGAGGGCATCTTTCTCGGCGGCTTTCTCGCTTTTTACGCGTTCATCGGTTTCGAGGACATGGTCAACGTGGCCGAGGAAGTCCAAGAACCGACACGCAATTTGCCGCGCGCGATCCTGCTCGCGATCGCAATATCCACTCTCCTTTATCTCGCGGTATCGCTCGCTGCAGTCCTTGCCCTGCCGTTGGACGAGTTGTCCGCGAGCGCGGCCCCGCTTGCGCTGATGTTCGAACGGGCGACCGGCGCCAGTCCGAAAGTCATGGCATTGATCAGCCTTTTCGCATTGGTCAACGGCGCGCTGATTCAGATCATCATGGCCGCCCGGATGCTGTACGGGATGAGCCGCGAGGGCTGGCTGCCGAAGGGAATCGGTGAAGTGCACTCGCGCACGCGCACGCCGATATTCGCCACGGCACTGGTCTCGGCTGCGGTGCTGGTTCTGGCCCTGGCCCTGCCTCTTGTGACCCTGGCCAAGATCACGAGTTTTGCGGTGCTTGCGGTCTTCGCGCTGCTCGGCCTGGCGCTGGTTCGGATAAAACGCGCCGGTCCGTCCGTGCCCGGAGTGTATGCCGTGCCTGCCTGGGTGCCGTACGCCAGTACGGTCTCGGCGATCGCGCTGCTCGGCCTTCAGGTCTATGACATGCTGCGCTGACGTCACGAGCACAACTGCGACGCAGATCGATGACGACCGCGAGAGACGATGAATGAAACATGAGGAAGGGTTCTTCAGGGGCGTTCGCGGTATCAGTAATTACTATCAGTGCTGGCTACCGGAAAGTCCGCCGAAAGCCGTGTTGCTGCTGGTCCACGGCCTGGCGGAGCACAGCGGGCGCTACGCGAACCTGATCGGGCATCTCGTGCCGCGCGGCTACGCGGCTTACGGCATGGATCACGTCGGTCACGGAAAATCGGGCGGCGCGCGGGCATACGTCGAACGCTTCAACGATTTCGTCGAACCATTGAGGACGTACTTCGGCATGGTCCGTGAATGGCAGGCCGACGCGCCGATTTTTCTGGTCGGCCACAGTCTCGGCGGGCTGATCGGGGCGACGTATCTGCTGGATCATCAGGATGGCCTGCAGGGCGCCATCCTGTCCGGACCCGCCGTCAAGATTCCCGACAACATTTCGCCGGCAATCATATTCGCCGGCAGGATCCTGTCTGCGCTGATTCCCGGGATAGGTATTCTCGGGCTGGACGCACGCGGCGTCAGCCGCGACCCCGCGGTGGTGGCGGCTTACGTCGACGATCCGCTGGTGTTCACGGGCAAAGCCACGGCACGGCTGGGCGCCGAAATGCTCAAGGCGATGCAGCGCATAACGGCCCAAGCGAACCGGATCCGGCTGCCGGTCCTGATTCTCCAGGGCGGCGCGGACAAACTCGTCGATCCGGCCGGCGCCCGGATGTTGCATGATCTGGTCGGCTCCACCGACAAGACCCTGAAGGTTTACCAAGGCTTGTACCACGAGGTCTACAACGCACCTGAACACGAGCAGGTCTTGCGCGACGTGGAATCATGGCTGGAGACACGTCTCCCATAAACCACCCACCTCGGGGGTGAGGGGGGGATGTTAGTATTTCGACATGTCGTTCTTGTCCCTCATTGCCACGCTGTCGATCGAGCAGGTCTGGCCGCTCAACCCGCGCTGCACGGTGTACCGCTGGTTCACGCGCTACGTGAACTCGCTGGGCAGCCATTTCAACGCCGGCGAACGGCGCCAGGGCGTGATCGCCTGGTGCCTGGCGGTGCTGCCATGGGTGATCGTCTGCATCGCCGTTTACCGTTTCCTGTGCGAAATTCACGTCGTCTTCGGCTGGGCATGGAACGTCGCGGTGCTCTATCTGACCATGGGCTTCCGCCAGTTCAGCCACGCGTTCACCGAGATCGTCGAGGCGCTGCGGGTTGGCGACCTGGACAAGGCGCGCCAGCTCCTCACCGAGTGGCGCGGCGAATCGGCAACCGAATATAACGGCACGGAGATCGCCAAGGTCGCGATCGAGGAAGGCCTGATCGGGGCGCATCGGCACGTGTTCGGCGTGATTTTCTGGTTCCTCATCCTGCCTGGGCCGAGTGGCGCCGTGCTGTACCGGCTGGCCGGCCTGCTGGAGCAGAAATGGGGAAGCCGCTCCGAGGAGGACTACGGCGAGTTCGGGCAGTTTGCGCGGAAAGTGTTCTACTACATCGACTGGATCCCGGTGCGGCTGACCGCGATGGGCTTTGCGATCGCCGGGGATTTCGAGGACGCGGTGCACTGCTGGCGTACGCAGGCAACGGCGTGGATGCATCCGGAACAGGGCGTGGTGCTGGCAAGCGGCGCGGGCGCGCTCGGCGTGCGGCTCGGTGAAACTCTGCACCACCACGGTACCGTGAGCTTCCGTCCCGAGCTCGGTCTCGGCGACGAAGCCGATGTGAATACCATGACCAGTGCGGTGGGAATGATCTGGCGAGCGCTGGTGATATGGCTGCTCGTAATCGGGCTGATTGCCGTTGCGCGCTGGCTCGGCGGGTAGGCCGCTTGCCGTCTCAGAATCTCTTGCCCGACTCGATTTCTTTTGCCAGCTTGCGGTAGGCGTCCAGCCGCCGCATGTCGACGTTTCCTGCCTCCACCGCTTGGGCAATGGCACAGCCCGGCTCCACCAGATGCCGGCAGTTGTGGAAGCGGCAGCGACCGGTGAACGGCCGGAATTCGCGGAACGCCCCGGCAACGTCCTGCTCCGTCAGGTGATGGAGCCCGAACTCCTGCATGCCCGGAGAATCGATCAGGTGCGACTTCGCGTCGAGGTGATACAGGCGCGCATGCGTGGTGGTATGTCTTCCGGAGTCCAGCGCGGCGGATACGTCCGAGGTCGCCGCGCCGGTTCCGGGGATCAATGCGTTGATGATCGTGGACTTGCCCATGCCCGACTGCCCCACCAGCACGCTGGTGTGCCCCTCGAGTGCAGGGCGAAGCGGCGACACATCGCGTTTGGCCGACAGCGGCGTCACGCGATAACCGAGATCGGTGTAAAGCCTGAGCCGGTCCAATGCGGTGGAGTCCTCATCCGCCAGGTCGAATTTGTTAAGAACGATCAGGCAGGAGAGCCGCTGGTGCTCGGCGGCCACCAGGCAGCGATTCAGCAACTCCTCGTAGAAGCTCGGGACGACCGCCAGGACGATGACGATCTGGGTGACGTTCGCGGCGACCAGTTTCTGTCGGAACTGGTCGGAGCGGTACAGCAGCGTCGACCGCGGGTCCACGGCCTCGACCACGCCCTGGCCGAGTGCAGTGCGCACGATCTCAACACGGTCGCCGCAGGCCAGCGTGCTGCGCTTGCCGCGCGGAACGCAGGTCAGGATCTCGGAACCGGCCAGCTCCACAAGATATTGCCGGCCGAAATTCCCGACGACCAGGCCGTGCAGGAGCGGCTGGCGCTCGCTCAAGAGAATGAATTCAAGAGCAAAACGCGTTCAACGCAAAGGATTCTTCACAATACCCTCTTGAGGGGTACGCAAAGGAACGCGAAGGAAACCGGGAAGACAACAGAAAGTAAGGATATCGTTCAGAGGTCGAAAAGCGCATCTAACTTGGCTGCGCAGATAAAGTCGTTGTAGTTCCGGCCGCGCTGACGTGCTTAACTCTGCCACCTACAAATGGCAGAGTTAGCCTGCACTGAAACGATTCCATTGTGCCGCGTTACTCAGAGGTCGAAAAGCGCATCTAACTTGGCTGCGCAGATGAAATCATTCTCACTAATTCCTTTGATTGCGTGCGTCATGTACGCAACGGTGGCTTGGCTGTAGCCGACCGCAATGTCGGGATGATGATCCTCGCGATGCGAAATCCACGCGGTGGCGTTCACGAATGCCATGGTCTCGTGGTAATTCTTGAACTTGAACGTCTTCTGGACCATCCCGCTCTTGAATTCCCAGCCGGTCAGGCCTTTGAGCATGTGCCCGATCTGGGTTGGCGTCATCGGCGCCACCCCGCCCTCGCAGGGCTTGCATTTCTTCCTTACCAGTCCTTCCGATATCTCGCTCATACTTTCACTCCTCGATCAAAAAAATGAACCACGGAGGACACGGAGGACACGGATACCCTCGCGATAGCGTGGAGTACCCTTTTAGGAAAAGCAAAAACGAGAAAAACCATGCCGGGAATAAAAGCGAGCCTGGCGCCGAAGTGACCACCGAAATCAGGTTTTAACTCTCGAAAGTTATTTTGCTCTTGCCCTTCCTCCGTGTCCTCCGTGGTTCGTTGTCGTAGTTATGCCTTTGCCAGCTGCTCCAGCCGGGCGATGCGAGTCGAGGCCGGCGGGTGCGAGTCGTAGAACACCGAGTGCAGCGGGTCCGGGGTAAGCGTCGAGGCGTTGTCCTTGTAGAGTTTCACCAGCGCGCGGATCAGGTCGCGTGCGGGCGTGAACTGCGCCGCGTATTCATCCGCCTCGAACTCGTGCTTGCGCGAGTACATCGCCAGCAACGGCTGGAACAGGAAGGTGAACACCGGCACCACCAGGAAGAACAGCGTCAGCGCCATCGCGTCGGTGGCCGGGTAGGCGACATTGAGTCCCTCGTAGAACCAGGCCTGGTCCTTGAGCGTGCCGAGCAGCCACAGGAAGCCGAGGCTCACGGCGAAAGTCCACGCCATGCGTTTGAACACATGGCGGCGGCGGAAGTGTCCGAGCTCGTGCGCAAGCACCGCTTCGATCTCGGGGACCTCCAGCCGCGACAGGAGCGTGTCGAAGAACACGATGCGCTTGGACTTGCCGAAGCCGGTGAAGTAGGCGTTGCCATGGCTGCTGCGCTTGCTGCCGTCCATCACGAACAGGCCCTTGGAGGTGAAGCCGCAGCGGCTGATCAGGTTTTCGATGCGTTGCTTCATCTCGCCGTCCTGCATCGGCGAAAACTTGTTGAACAGCGGCGCGATGAACGTCGGATAGAGCGCCAGCACCAGCGTGTTGAACACCACCCACACGATCCATACGTACAGCCACCACAAGTCGCCCATCTCCGCCATCAGCCACAGCACCGCAAACAGCAGCGGCAGGCCGAGGCCGGCGCCGATCGCAGCTTGCTTCGCCAGATCGCCGAAGAACATGGCAAGCGTCATCTTGTTGAAGCCGAAGCGGCTCTCGATGCTGAAGGTCCGGTACAGACCGAACGGCAGCTCGATCACCGACATGATCACCGCCAGGATCGCGACGAACACGACTCCGCGCGCGATGCCCTCGGGAAAAAACGACGCGGCCAGATTGTCGATCGCCTGCAACCCGCCGCCGAAGGTGAGCGCCAGCAAAACCGCGGCCTCGAAGACGATCGCGACGATGTTCAACCGGGTCTTGGCGCTGCTGTAGTCTGCGGCTTTCTGGTGCGCTTCGAGGCTGATTTCCCGGGCGAAGGCGGCGGGAACCGCGTTGCGGTGCGCCCGTATATGCTGGACGTGGCGCGTTGCCAGCCACAGACGCGTTCCGGTGGCGATCAACAATGCGGCGAGAAACAGAACGGAGAAAGTGGACATTGCGCCTTTCGATTAGGGATTCAGTGCAAGCTATGACAAAATATCGTCAGGAAAATTCAGGAAAAACTTACCGAGGATTATGGCACAGGATCCCAGTTATTTGATCTGGATCGACATGGAAATGAGCGGCCTGAACCCGGACGCCGACCGCGTCCTGGAGGTGGCGATCGTTATCACCGACTCGCAACTCGTCACTGTGGCCGAGGCGCCGGTGAAGATCGTGCATCAACCGGACGAGGTGCTCGATCGCATGGATTCATGGAACAAGTCCACGCACAGGAAAACCGGATTGATCGACAAAGTGAAGGCGGCCAGGCAGAGCGAGGCGGAAGTCGAGGCCGAACTGATTGCCTTCCTTGCCCAGTACCTGCCCGGGAATACTTCGCCGATGTGCGGCAATTCGATCTGCCAGGACCGCCGTTTCCTCGCCCGGCACATGCCCAGGCTCGAAGCTTTCTTCCACTACCGCAACCTGGATGTTTCCACGCTCAAGGAACTGGCGAAGCGCTGGAAGCCGGGAATCATGACGGGCCTGACCAAGCACGGCAAGCACGAAGCCCTCGCCGACATCTACGAATCGATCGACGAGTTAAAGTATTACCGGGAGAATTTCCTGCAGTTATGACACATGCCGGCCGAAGGCCGGGCTTAGGAGCGTTGACGCAGATACCCTACGTGCCATCGGGCACGTCGGAGTACCCGTTTAGGACGCAGAGGAAGAACAAGAAAGGGGCGCGGAGGAATGCAAAGTTTCGGAAAAGTGCGCAGATCAGGCGTGAATTTTTTCACGCAGCACGCAGCACTCAGCACGCAGCGCCAGACTTTCCTCGCCCCTCGCCCCTCGTCCCTCGTCCCTCATTCGAGGGTGATTTCCCCATCGAAGTCCACGTT
>JBGQGT010000132.1:0-6428 GCA_041497595.1 Gammaproteobacteria bacterium | reverse complement strand
GCACCTGCAACACCATGGAAACGTTGCTGGTGCACAAGGACATCGCCGCAGCCGTGCTGCCGGCGCTGGCGAAGATTTATTCCGACAAAGGCGTGGAACTGCGCGGCGACCAGCAGGCGCGCGCGCTCGTGTCGCAGATGACACCCGCCACCGAAGAAGACTGGTACACCGAGTACCTCGGACCCATCCTCGCCGTGCGCGTGGTGGATGGCCTCGACCAGGCAATCGAACACATCACCGTTTACGGTTCGCAGCACACCGACGCCATCGTCACCCAAGACATCACCCGGGCGCGGCGCTTCCTGCGCGAAGTGGATTCCAGCTCCGTGCTCGTCAACGCGTCCACCCGCTTTGCCGATGGTTTCGAGTTCGGCCTGGGTGCGGAGATCGGCATTTCCACCGACAAGCTGCATGCCCGCGGCCCCGTGGGCCTGGAAGGCCTGACGTCGCTCAAGTTCATCGTCCTCGGTGACGGTCAAATCCGGCAGTAGGCGCTTCGGCAGTTTTTACGGCATTTTTGCAGCGCGCCCATAAGAACAAAGGGAGTCTCATGAGCAACCTGATCGAGGTCAAGGTCCCCGACATCGGCGACTTCAAGAACATTCCCGTGATCGAAGTGCTGGTCAAACCCGGCGACAGGATCAACAAGGAAGATGCGCTGATCACTCTGGAATCCGACAAGGCGACGATGGAAGTGCCTTCGCCGCAATCCGGCGTGATCAGGGAAATCAAGGTCAAGGTCGGCGACAAGCTTTCCCAAGGCAGCGTGGTGCTGCTCCTCGAAGGCGCAGCCGCCGAGGTGCCGGCGGCGAAGGCCGAGGCACCCAGGCCGGCACCTGCCGCAGCCCCAAAGGCGCCCGCCACACCGGCCGTCACGTCATCCGGACCGATCACGCAAGGCGATATTCACGCCGAAGTGATGGTTCTGGGTTCCGGCCCCGGCGGCTACACCGCTGCGTTCCGCGCCGCCGATCTCGGCAAACAAGTGGTGCTGGTCGAGCGTTACCCGGTGCTGGGCGGAGTGTGCCTGAACGTCGGCTGCATTCCGTCGAAGGCATTGCTGCACGCGGCGCGCGTCATCTCCGAAGCCGAGGAAATGAGCCACTTCGGCATCGCTTTCGGCAAGCCCAGGATCGAGATCGCCAAGCTGCGCGATTGGAAGGACGGCGTCGTGGACAAGTCGATCCGCGGCCTCGCCGGACTTGCCAAGCAACGCAAGGTCCAGGTGGTGCAGGGCGTGGGCAAGTTCACTTCCTCCCACATGATCGAAGTGAAGACACCGGAGGGCGTGAAGAAAGTGTCATTCGACTACGCGATCATCGCCGCCGGTTCGAGTGTCGCGCGCATTCCCGGTTTCCCGTACGACGATCCACGGCTGATGGACTCGACCGGCGCGCTCAAACTCGAGGACGTGCCAAAGCGGCTGCTGGTGATCGGCGGCGGCATCATCGGCCTGGAGATGGCCACGGTCTACGACGCCATCGGCTCCAAGGTCACGGTGGTGGAATTGCTCGACGGCCTGATTCCGGGCACCGACCGCGACCTGATCAGACCATTGCACAAGCGCATCGAGAAACGCTACGAGGGCATTCACCTCAAGACCAAGGTCACCAAATTGGAAGCGCAGAAAGACGGCCTTAAGGCGACCTTCGAGGGCGAAAACGCACCCAAGCCGCAAGTCTATGACCGCGTGCTGCTCGCGGTGGGGCGCCGACCCAACGGCAAGGCGATCGACGCGCAGGCTGCCGGGGTGAATGTCACCGACCGCGGCTTCATCCCGGCGGACAAATACATGCGCACCAATGTGCCGCATATTTATGCGATCGGCGACGTCATCGGCGAGCCGATGCTGGCACACAAAGCCAGTTACGAAGGCAAACTCGCGGCGGAAATCATCGCCGGACACAAACGCGCATTCGACGCCCGCACCATTCCATCGGTCGCCTACACCGACCCCGAAGTCGCCTGGATGGGGCTCACTGAAACGCAGGCCAAGGCGCAGGGGACCGAGATCGAAAAGGCGGTATTTCCCTGGGCGGCGAGCGGCCGTGCGCGCGCCATCGCGCGCGACGAGGGAATGACCAAGCTGATTTTCGACAAGAACACCAAGCGCCTGCTCGGCGCAGGCATGGTCGGGCCGAACGCCGGCGAGCTGGTCGCGGAAACGGTGCTGGCGTTGGAAATGGGTGCCGATGCGGAAGACATCGGGCTCACCATCCACCCGCACCCGACGCTGTCGGAAACCGTTTTCTTCGCCGCCGAGATCGCCGAAGGCAGCATCACCGATCTCTACATGCCCAAACGTTAGCCATGATTCTGGCCGCTCCCGATCGGTTCACCGCGCTGATCAGTCCGCCAGCCGATTGGAAGGGGCCGGCGCTGTGGTTCGCATTCCAGGGCTCGCAGATTCTGATCGTGCGCGGCGCGCAAAGCGCGAGCGTTCCCTCGGCTTCCGATCCGCGCGAATTCGGGCTCGCGCCGAAACGCAGCCAGTACCTCGGCATCCTCGGCGAGCAGCATTGCTTCGCCTGCGAGCTGGAGGAAAACGTCACGCCGCCGGAGGGCATGCAGCTGTCGGGATTGCGTGCGCTGTTCGGCGCGCTCGACGATTCTCTGTTCGCGCTCGCGGGGCGCGCATTCCAGATCGTCGACTGGAACCGATCCCACCAGTTCTGCGGCCACTGCGGCACGCCGACCCAGCCGAAAGCCAACGAGCGGGCGCGCGTCTGTCCGAATTGCGGCCAGTCGCACTACCCGCGCATCGCCCCCGCGGTCATGGCGCTGGTCAGAAGGGGCAGCGAGCTTTTGCTGGCGCGTTCGCCGCATTTCCCGCCCGGCATGTACAGCGCGCTCGCCGGCTTCGTCGAGCCGGGGGAAACCCTGGAGCAGACGCTGGTGCGCGAAGTGCGCGAGGAAGTCGGCATCGAAGTCGCCAACCTGCGATACTTCGCCAGCCAGCCTTGGCCGTTCCCGCATTCGCTGATGATCGCGTTCTACGCCGACTACGCCGGCGGCGAGATCACCCCCGATCCCAGTGAAATCGAGGCCGCGGGCTGGTTTAACGCAGACCGGCTGCCGCAGGCATTGCCGAGCAAGATCAGCATTTCCCGACGACTGATCGATGCGGCGCTCGCCGAACTCGGCGCTTCAAGCTGACAACAAGATCCTATCCGGGGAGGATGCCATGCTGAGAATCTGGGGTCGCAACAACTCGGTCAACGTCCAGAAGCCGCTGTGGTGCTGCGAGGAAATGGGCGTTCAGTACGAGCGGGTGGACGCCGGCGGCACCTTCGGCGTGGTGAACACGCCGCAATACCGCAACCTCAATCCGAACGGTTTGGTGCCGACCATCGAAGACGACGGCTTCGTGCTCTGGGAGTCGAACGCAATCGTGCGCTATCTCACCGCCAAGCACAGCGCCGGCAAACTCTGGCCCGAGGACCTCAAGGTCCGCGCCGAAGCCGACAAATGGATGGACTGGCAGAACACGACGTTCTGGCCGAACTTCCGGCCGCTGTTCTGGAACCTGGTGCGCACTCCGGCCGATCAGCGCGACGACAAGGCGATTGAAGACTCGCGCCTCAAGACCACCGACATCCTGGCGTATCTCGATGCGCACCTCAAGAACCGCGCGTACGTCGCCGGCGACGCGCTCACCATGGGCGACATTCCGATGGGTTGTGCAATCCAGCGCTGGATGACCCTGCCCATCGACCATCCGGAGATGCCGAATCTGGAGCGCTGGTACAACGCGCTGAGCGCCCGCCCGGCCTACAAGAAGATCGTGATGCTGCCGCTGACCTGAACAGCGCCAGCCAATCACTGCGCGGTGGATTCTTCGCGCACCGCATCCAGGATGTGCCGCAGCGTATCCCCCATCTGGGCGGCTTCACGGCTGCCGATGTGATCCTCGAACAAATCTTTGATCGCAGCCGAGTAGATGATTGAGCCGGCCGCGCCGGTTCAGATCACGCCGGCTGCGCGCAATTTCCCGATCGCCGCATCGGCGTAGCCGGCTTCACGGAGAATCTGGTCGCTGTGTTCGCCGGCGGCGGGCGCAGGGCGCTCCACCGCAAACTCATACTCGCTCATTTTCAGAGGTGGGGCCAACTGCAGCACTTCGCCGTCGCGCACGACCATCCCGCGCGCCCTGATGTGCGGATCTTCAAAGCTATCCTCGAACGCCAGCACCGGCGTCACGCAACAGTCTTTACCGCGGAATTTTTCGACCCAGTGTGCCTGCGGCCGGGCGGCGAAGATTCTGCTCAGTTCTTCCTTGCCCCACTGCGGATCCTTGTCGCGGACTTCCCAGTGGCAGGTCTTGAGGTCGGGCCGCGCCAGCACGTCGCAGACACGATCCCAGAATTTCCTCTCCAGCGCGCCGACCGCCATGTACTTGCCGTCGGAGCTGCGATAGACCGCGTAGCAGGGTTCGCGGCCGGAGAGAAAGTCCTCGCCGCGGGGACGAACGTGCCCGGTGGAAGCCACGGCAGCGAGCGCCTGCAGGTTGTGCGAGAGCACGCCTTCGGTCATGGCCACGTCGACGTACCGACCCTGACCGCTGCGCTGCGCGTCCACCAAGGCCGCAAGAATGCCCATGGCCGGCACCACCGCACCGCCGAGGATGTCCGCGATCTGGAGATTCGGTATCACCGGATCGCCGCCGGCCGGGCCCACCTGATCGATGAACCCGGCGTAGCCGCAGTAATTCACGTCGTGCCCGGCCAGATCGCGGTAAGGGCCAGTCTGCCCGTACCCGGAAATTGCGCAATAGACGATGCGCGGATTGACTTCGCTGCATGCGGCATAACCGATGCCGAGCCGGTCCACGACCCCCGGGCGGAAACTCTCCACAACGATGTCCGCATCGCGCGCCAAGTGCAGGAACACCTCGACACCTTCGGATTTTTTCAAGTCGAGGCGCAGCGCGCGCTTGTTACGGTTGATGGCGAGAAACAAGGGCGCCGTCCGGCCGGCCCCGGCGCCCATGGTGCGGGCATAGTCGCCGGCGCCGGTATCTTCGATCTTGATGACGTCGGCGCCGAGATCGGCCAGATGCAGCGTGCACACCGGGCCGGGAAGAAGACGGGTGAGATCGAGAACGCGAATCCCCGAGAGCGGTTTGGGGCGCATCAGCCTGGACTTTTCTTCGGGCCGGTATAGAACCCCGGAAAGCGTTTCGCGATCACCGGACTGTCGCTCGCCCAGGCGTGGCGGGAGCTGAGCGTCATTTCAGTTGGAGGGAGTGGCCCGGACGCCGCTCGTCGAGCCGTTTGAGCACTTCAAGTTTCTCGGACACGGAAAAATCGAGCCAGCCGGCGATTTCGTCGAGGGTGCGAAAGCAACCGCGGCACAGGCCGGTGAACGGATTCATCTGGCAGACATCGACGCAGGGCGACTGGAGGTCCTTGCGGTCCGCATTCATGCCGCCGCCTTCTCGCGTTTTGCCGCGAGCGCGCGGCCGGCGCGCGATACCGTCGGCCGCTTGAGTTGCGCGCAGATGAACTCGGCCGCATCGAGCAGCTTGGCCATGTCCACACCGGTTTCGATGCCCAGGCCGCCGAGCATGTAAAGCACGTCTTCGCTGGCGACGTTGCCGGTCGCGCCCTTCGCGTACGGGCAGCCGCCCAGTCCCGCCACCGAACTGTCGAAAGTGGCCACGCCCAATTCCATCACCGCGAGGATGTTGGCGAGTGCCTGTCCGTAGGTGTCGTGGAAATGACCGGCGAGCTTCCCGACCGGAATCTTCTTCGCCACCACTTCGATCATGCGCTGCGCCTTGGCCGGCGTGCCGGTGCCGATGGTGTCGCCGAGCGAGATTTCGTAGCAACCCATGTCGTAGAGCCGCTGCGACACTGCCGCAACGGCTTCCGGCTTGACCTCGCCTTCGTACGGGCAGCCGAGCACCACCGACATGTAGCCGCGCACGCGCATGCCGTGGTGCAGTGCGACCCGGCACACCGGTTCGAAGCGCTCAAGCGATTCGGCAATGCTGCAATTGATGTTGCGTTTCGAGAACGCCTCGGTCGCCGCGCCAAAAATCGCGATTTCTTCGGCCTTGGCCGCGAGCGCAGCTTCCAGGCCTTTCATGTTCGGCACCAGCACCGGGTAGGCGACTCCCGGCTTGCGGCGGATGCGCGCCATGACTTCCGCGGTATCCGCCATCTGCGGCACCCACTTGGGTGAAACGAAACTGCCCGCTTCGACCACGGGCAGACCCGCATCCGACAGGCGATCGATCAGCGCGATCTTGACTTCGGCAGGGACGCTGCCGGGCTCGTTCTGCAAGCCGTCGCGCGGACCGACTTCGACCATCTTGACGCGTTTCGGGTTTTTCATGCTTTTGTCGTTTCCTCGAACTCGAGCAGCTGCGCGCCTTCGGCGACCTGCTCGCCTGCCGCAAAGTATATCCGCTTGACCGTCCCGCT
>JBGQGT010000131.1:0-6462 GCA_041497595.1 Gammaproteobacteria bacterium | reverse complement strand
GCAGCAGCGACGGAAGGCAGTCCGGCCAGCGCCATCGCCAGTTCGCTCTCCTCGTAACTCTTGTCGGTGAGCCTGCCGGCGAAGTAGTCGGAGTAGGCCTGCATGTCGAAGTGGCCGTGACCGCACAGGTTGAACAGGATGGTGCGCGCTTTGCCTTCGGCCTTGCACTTCAGGGCTTCGTCGATCGCGCCCTTGATCGCGTGGTTGGCCTCCGGCGCCGGGACGATGCCTTCGGCGCGCGCGAACTTCACTCCAGCCTCGAACACCTCGACCTGCTTGTAGGCGCGCGCCTCGATCAGTCCCAGTTCCTTGATATGAGAAACCAGCGGCGACATGCCGTGATAGCGCAGCCCGCCGGCATGCACCGCGGGCGGAATGAAGGTCGATCCCAGCGTGTGCATTCTCACCAGTGGCGTCAGGTGGCCGGTGTCGCCGAAATCGTAGGCGTACTTGCCCTTGGTGAGCGACGGGCATGCGGCCGGCTCGATGGCGACGATGCGGCGCTTCTTGCCGCCGCGCAGTTGCGCACCGAGGAAGGGAAAGACGATGCCTGCGAAATTCGAGCCGCCGCCGGTGCAGGCGATGATGATGTCGGGATCGTCGCCGGCCATTTCCATTTGTATCATCGCTTCCTGGCCGACCACGGTCTGGTGCAGCAGAACGTGATTCAGCACCGAACCCAGCGCGTATTTGATGTCGTCGTGGGTGGCGGCGACTTCAACCGCTTCCGAGATGGCGATGCCCAGGCTGCCGGTGCTGTCCGGCGTTTTCGCCAGGATCGCGCGGCCGACGTTGGTTTCCATCGAGGGACTGGCGACGCAGCGCGCACCGTAAGTCTCCATCAATGCGCGGCGGTAGGGCTTCTGCTGGTACGAGACCTTGACCATGAACACCTGGATGTCGATCCCGAACAGCGCGCCGGCAAACGCCAGCGCAGAGCCCCACTGGCCCGCGCCGGTTTCGGTGGCGATTTTCCTAATCCCCGCCTCGCGGTTGTAGAATGCCTGCGCCACTGCGGTGTTCGGCTTGTGCGATCCGGCCGGACTCACGCCTTCATACTTGTAGTAGATCTTCGCCGGGGTATCGAGGACCTTCTCCAGGCGGCGGGCGCGGTACAGCGGGCTCGGCCGCCACTGCTTATAGATTTCCCGAACCGGGCTGGGAATCTCGATCTCGCGATCGGCCGAGACCTCCTGCATGATCAGCGCCATCGGAAACAACGGGGCCAGATCGTCCGGGCCGAGCGGCTTGAGCGTACCTGGATGCAGCGGCGGTGGAGGCGGTGACGGGAGGTCCGCCATGATGTTGTACCAGGACTTCGGAATCTGCTCTTCCGAGAGCAGGTATTTGATCGTGTCCACCATGATTCCTTCCCCTATATGGTTTCGTGGGCTCACGGAGGCAGATTAGCAGAACGCGACGCGAGGACCAAAACGCCGTGACGGCGCAGGTTAAAGCGCCTGGGGGAAAATTGAGGCGCCGACCCGGACTCAGAGCCGAGTAATCGCGCAATGTCCCTCGTGTTGAACGCTTTTCTGGATTGGTTCAGCCCTTTGATCCGGTCCGGCGGCGGCGCTCCGAAAGCGGTATCACGTTGTCCTTCCGGCGATCGGCCAGGCCGGCGCGCTTGATCAGGTCATTCCAGAACGATTCGCCCTGATCGGACTTGAACGTGACGTATAGCGCCACCTGCTCAGGATAGGCCTCGTCCGAACCCAGGCGCGGCAGGTGGCGGTTGGGGGAATTGCCGATGAAGGCCTGCCGGTCGGCTTCCCAGGCGTGCAGTATCGTGTGCCACAACGAGCGCTCGAACGGATCGTCTTCCTCTTCGAACCCGTACTGCCACTTCAGGAAAGAGATCTCGACCGGTGACAGGTCCTTGCTGCGGAACTGGATGCTCATATCTCCTCGGCCTTTTATGGGTGCTGACGGCTGCGACAGCCAATAATAGGGGGAGTTTGCGGCCAAGCCAACTAGCATGGGAACCAGTGCCGAGTCCTGAGCGAAAAACCAGGGCTACGGTCGTGCCCGGTGCGAGTGGGCCGAGCTATTCGTCCGTGGCGATGGTGCCGGTGAGCCGCACCGCGCGGCCGATGCTGTCGCGCTCGGTGACCTGGCCCTGGCTGTAAACCCACTTCCACGGCCCGCCGCGGACCTGGATGCGGAATTCGGCGTGGAAGGAGGGCGTGGCTCCCTTGAACGCGCCGATGCTGGCTTCACGCAGCCGCTCCCTGTCTTCCGGGTGCACCAGTTCCCCAAGCCGCCGCGCAGTGGTCGTGACCGGTTCCTGCCGGTCGCCCGCGATCACTCCCCATTGCCGGCTCAGAAAAATTTCCCCTGAAGGCAGGTGCCAGTCGAACAGGGCCAGCCCGGAGCTTTCCAGGGCGAGATGCAGGCGCTCTTCGCTCTTGCGCAGTGCCTCCTCCGCCTCGCGCCGCTCGGTCACGTCCTCGACCGTGCAGACGAACCCGATCAACTGGTCGCCGTCGCTCATCCTCGCGGCCTTCATCGTCACCCATACCACGCTGCCGCTGCGGTGCAGGAAGCGGTGTTCGGAGGCGAATCCCGCGCGCTGGGCGATCGCCTGGTTCCAGGCGGGCAGTACACGGTCCCGGTCATCCGGATGCAGCGCGGCCTGCCACCCGTGGCCGTGCAGCGCCGATTGCGCCAATCCGGAAATGCGCGCAAATGCAGCATTGGCGTGCGTGCAGGAACCGGAGACATCGGCGACGAACATTCCCAGCGGTGACGCGTCGTCCATCGCTCGCCGCGCCGCCTCGCTTTGCCGCGCCGCGCGCTCGGCGACCTCTCTGCCGCGGATCTGCCCTCCGAGACGCTCGATCGTGCGCCCGAGCAGCAGCGCGAGCGCCGCCAACGCCAGCAGTAGCGCCGCTCCTCGTGCCAGCATCCACTGCGCAACGCGCCCCAGTTCTTCCTGTATCCGGCCCTCCGCCCCCGCCACGTGCGCCGCCTCGGAACGTTGTATCTCCACGAGTTGCCCGGTAATCTGGTCGGCGAGCGCCTCACCCTTGCCCTCCCTGACGGTGTTCAGTACGGCAGCCATGGTGCTGCGGGCACCTTCGCTGGCGTTGCGCTTGACCACCAGCGGCGAGAGATACGCAGCCAGCCACTCCTCGGTAAGTCTTGCGGCTTCCTCCAGGCGGGCGCGCTGCGCCGGGTCGTCTCCGACCAGCGCCAGTGCGTGGGCGACGGCGGCCGGGAAACTTTCCGAGGCGGCGCGATAGCGCTTGAGGAAGGCCTCGTCGCCGGTAAGCAGGTAACCGCGCATGCCGGATTGCATCTGCAGCACGATTCCCGGCAGCGGTTGCAGTGCTTCCAGCATCTCGCTGCGGGCGCGCAGCTCGTCGGCGGCCTGCTCCAGCTGGCGATAGGCGCCCAGCGCAAACAGGTCGATCGCGAACAGCACCCCGAGCACCGCAAGCACGGCAAGAATCGGACGCGGGATGTAGGGCTTGAGGTTCATGATCTGCATGGCGGCCGGCTGATTCCGGTTCAGACTACCGGGCCGCGCCTGAAATTGGCTCGCAACAATGGCAGGTCGTAAATCACGGCCGGCGTTGGCCCGTCGAATCGGCTGTCGGTCGCTGGGGCGGCTTCGGCCAGCCGCCGCTGCCGCCTTTGATCTTGCCTCGACGCGTTGCCCTCCCGCCCATCCAGCGCACCAGACCGGCCAGCCGCCACACCGCGACCAGTTGCCGGTAACCGCAGTTCTCCATGATCACGGCGCCGAGCAGCCAGGCGAGCTGGCCCGGCTTGCGATAGGTGTGGAAGCAGAGCTCTTCGAGCAGCAGCGCGCTCACCGAAACCATGATACCCATGCCGATGGCCACCAGCATGAAGGCGACGAAGGCCTGCGCGGACACCAATCCGAACAGCCATGCGGCCGTCATCAGGGCATAGGCGAGCACTTCCAGCAGCGGCCCCAGCCATTCGAACAGGGCCATGAACGGAAAAGCCGCCCAGCCGGCCGCGCCGCCGCGCGGATGAAACAGCAGCCTGATGTTGAGGAAAAGCGACTCCGACAGGCCGCGCTGCCAGCGCACGCGCTGCTTCGCGAGCACCGCCAGCGATTCCGGCACTTCGGTCCAGAGAATCGGGTCGGGAACAAGAGCGATCCGGTAAGGCAGCCCGGCCAGACGGTTGAGCCGGTGCAGCCGCACCACCAGTTCCATGTCCTCGTCCACGGCATCGCAGCGATAGCCGCCGGCCTCCACCACAGCTTCCTTTCTGAAGACTCCGAACGCGCCGGAGAGTATCAGCACCGCGTTCATCGGCGACCACCCCAGCCGGCCGAACAGGAAGGCACGCAGATATTCGACGAGCTGGATCAGCGCCAGCGGATGGCCGGGCAAATCGACCTCGGCGATAAAGCCGTCGTTCACCGTGCAACCGTTGGCGATGCGCGCAGCGGCGCCGCAAGCCACCGCGGTCGGGTCCTGCAAAAACGGCTGCACCAGGCGTTTGAGCGAATCGGGTTGCAGGATCGAGTTGGCGTCAAGTGCGCAATACAGCGGATAGCGCGCGGCATTGATGCCGGCGTTCAGGGCATCGGCCTTGCCGCCGTTGACCTTGTCCAGCACGCGCAGATTGGGGTGCAGGGCCGAACGGTATATGCCGCGCACGGGCTGCACTGCCAGCCGCTTCCAGTACGCCTCGGGAAACGGCGCCAACCCGAACTCGCGGGTGAGCGCGGCCAGCGTGCCATCGGTGGAGCCGTCGTTGACGACCACCACCTCGAACTCCGGATAATCGAACTGCAACAGCGAGCGCACCGAGGCGGCGATGGTGGCCTCCTCGTTGCGTGCCGGCACCAGGATCGAAACCGGCGGCTCGAATCCCGAGTAAATGCGCGGCAGCGTGTCCAGTGCACGCGCTTCCATGTAGCGCTTGATGCCGGCGAGCGACAGCAGGTTGAGCAGGGTGTAACCGCCGTTGGCGCCGATGAAGTAGAGCAGGAACATCCACTGCATTGCGCTTACCCAGGTCGCCAGGTCGGCAATCTGCCAGTTCATGTCGACTTCCTCTCGGCCATGACCTGGTCGAGCATGTTGACACCGAATTTGTCCTCCAGCGTCCAGCGCAGCCGCCATAAGTCGTCATTGGACAGAAACGGCAGCGCCACCAGCGACTGCGCGGCGCGATAGCGCACCCACCACACCGGGTCGGCCAGCATCTGCACCAGCAGTCTTTCGTCGCCGGGCTGTGCGGCCCGCAGCAGCGCCCGCGCCGCCTGGGTGCGCACCTGCCAGCTGGCGTGGCGCGCAAAACGCGCGATCAGCTCGCGATCGGGCGGCACATGCACGGATTTCAGGCATGTCGTAAGCACTTCCTCGTTTTCGCTCATCTCCAGCAGTTCTCGGATCCTGGGCATTGCGTCATTGGAACGCGCCACGGCCAGCAACGCGACCAGGCGCGGCAGTCGCTCGGGCGGCGTGAGATCCACTGCGGCTGCAAGCTGGGCGGAGACCTTGTCCGTGCCGGCCTCTGCCAGCATCGTCTCGACGCGCGCCAGGGACCAGTCGCCGCGTCCGGTGAAATCCGGCAACAGCAAGGCGAGGCCCGCCGAAGCGTCGATCAGCAACAGGGCGCGTGCCGCCGCCAGCGACAGCAACGGGTGAGGCGACTGCGACAGGTCATGAAGCTTGTCCCAGGATTCGCGATCGCCCAGATGACCGAGCGTGAGCACCGCCATGAGGCGCACGCGGATGCTGCCGCGCGCCAGGAGCTTGCGCGCTGCCACATCCATGCGCAGTTGCAGGATCAGCGTCTTCAGGCGCTGGCGCGCGGTTGCGGATCCCGATTCCTGGTACTGGTTCCAGAGCGACAGGAAAGTAAACCAGTTGCCACGCGCGATTCGCGGCAGGCGCAGCGGGATGGCCTGCATGCTCTCCAGAAACCGCGGCCGCCAGCGCGCAGTGAAGCGGTTTTCGCGGCGCTGGCGCAGCGTAAGCTGCAGGCGCAGCAGCAATATGTGCAACGTCATGAGCGTCGACAGAACCAGCACGGCCAGGCCGGCGGCCAGCGCGAAGCGCAGCAGGGGATCGGAAACGGTATCGAAATTCAAGGCGAATACCCTGGCAGCGGTGGCATTGATTGCTAGACCGGGAGCGATGATTCGCCGCGTCGGTGACGAGCATGGAGTACTGCAGGCCGGAAAGGCTGGCGGGGTGTTTGCACGCGGGTTGCCGACGCGATGTCGGCTTGCATTATAGCCTCGCGTGTCCTACGACCCCGGCGCCCGGGCCCCGTAGTATGGTCTGCGCGATTGCCGGTCCCGGTTCGGCGTAAGCACGACCAGTCTGCTGCTGTGGCGCGCAGGCGACCTAGGGAAGCTCTGATCAAGTTCCGCGACGCGCGTTGCGCCAGGTGCGGATGACTGCTAGGGACGCCGGAGCGCGGAACAGGGGCCCCTCCGGGGATGTGACCGCGTAGGCGTCCCAT
>JBGQGT010000130.1:0-6522 GCA_041497595.1 Gammaproteobacteria bacterium | reverse complement strand
CGCAGCCGGCGCGCGATCTGGCGAAACGTGTCGCGCCCGCCGAATCCGCCGGCTTTGGTCACCAGCCACAGCGGCGCGCCGTCCACGCGTATGCGCGCATACGGAATTCCCGGCATCAGATCACCGAGCACCTGTAGCGCCGGATTCCCGGTCACCTTGAGGATGGCGATCGCGGTGTCGCCGCCGGTGGCGACCAGTGCCTGCGCATGCGTGCGCCGGGCGGCATCGATTGCGTTCCTTGCCATGTCGGCCGCCACCTGTTCCGCGTCGCCTTCCCCGCCCGCGTCGCCGGCGGTGGCCTTCAGAACCAGATTGCGCGCGGCGGGAAATTCTCTTTGCGAAAGCCGTCCGTTGGGTGCGCGCAACATCCGGGTACCCGGGTCCTGCATCAGCGACTCGGCCTGCTCGGCACTTTGTACAGCACGCGAACCGACCACGAAAACGATGGTGCCGGTAAGTTTCTCCGGGGCCGTTTGCGATACCGCTGCCCCGAAACAGGCGCGGGCCAGCGGTTTGGTGATTCCCGCCGAACCGACCAGCAGCAGATCGCGGAGTTGGTGCTGAACCGCGCTTACCGTGGCGGCCAGGTCTGCATCGGTGACGCCGTCCGCGATCCAGATCCGGATATTCGATCCGCTGCTGAAATCATCCGCGGCTCCGGCGATCGCTACGCCCAGCCCCGGCTGGGCTGCGGCAAAGACCTGCTGCAGCGGCGCAAGCGGCGGCGGCGATAGCGCGTCCCTGGCAAAAGCGGTCTCCGCCAGCGGCATGCCGTCAACGTGGACCACGCCGTTTTTCACTGTGCGCCCCTGCGCCGGAAACGCCGGTGCGATGACCGCCCCGCGGCGGCCGCTGGTCTCCAGCAATGCCAGGGTCTCGGCCACCACGTTGCCGCGCAGCGTGGAATCGATTTTCTTGACGATGACGTCGAAAGCCTGGGGACCGAGGCGGCGCACGATGTCGCGCACTCGAATTGCTGCCTGCGCCGCCGGCAGATGACGGCTGTCGGTATTGACCGAAACCACGCGTGCCCGGGCGATCGTCGCCGGATCGTATTGCATCGGTGCCGCCACGACCCAGGTTTCGACGCCGACCTCGGCAAAAGGCCCGGCGCTGTCCATCGCCCCGGTCAGGTCGTCGGCAACGATCAGTACCCTCGGGCCTTCTGTCATTCAGCTCTCACCACGAAGACACGATTCGACCTGAACCACGGGGGACACTGACAAGCTGCAATTCGAAGCGAGACTTGAGGCTCGTGACTCACTTCCCCGTGTTCCCCGTGTTCACATGCCCTTGATTTTTCTTGGAGATGGATCAGGCGGCGACGCGATCGGCCATCTTGCGCGCGTAGGCGATGGCGGCTTTCATGTTGACGTTGCTCGCCTTGCCGGTCCACGCGATGTCGTGCGCAGTGCCGTGGTCCACCGAGGTACGGCGGATCGGCAGGCCAAGACTCACGTTCACCGTGGTATCGAAGGCAATCAGCTTGGTGGGGATATGCCCCTGGTCGTGGTACTGCGCCACCACCAGGTCGAATTCGCCCTTGAGCGCGCGGTAGAACACGGTGTCTCCCGAGATCGGCCCCTTGACGTCGATGCCTTCCCTTCTTGCCGCTTCGACAGCGGGCTGGATGCGGTCGATCTCCTCGCGGCCGAAAATGCCGCCCTCGCCGCAGTGCGGGTTCAGTCCGGCCACCGCGATGCGCGGATTGGCTATGCCGAGTTCGCGGAAATGCTGATGCCCGGCGCGAATGGTCGCGACCACGCGCTCCATGGTCGGCTTTTCCGCCGCATTCTTGAGCGAAGTGTGGGTGGTGACGTGCACGGCGTTCAACTTGTCCCCGGCGAGCAGCATGAACGAGGATTTCGCGCCGGTAAGGTGCGCGAGCAGTTCGGTGTGTCCGTCGAAGTGATGACCCGCCGAATGCATCGCCGCCTTGTTGAGCGGCGCGGTCACGATCACGGCGATCTTGCCGTCCAGCGCCAGTTTGACCGCCGCTTCGACGTAGCGGTAGGCCGCCTCGCCGCCGGCCGCGCCGACTTGGCCGTCGCGAATCTTGTCCTGGTCTTTGGTCGGCACGTTGGCAACCGGCACCTCCCCGTTTTTCGCGACCAGGCCGTCGACAAACGTGAGTCCGGTGCCGAGCAGCTTGTCGGCGCGCCGGAGGATGTCTATGTTGCCCACCACGGCGGAAGCCGCGCGCGTCTTCGGATCCATCTCGGCCAGCGTCTTGACGATGATTTCAGGCCCGATACCAGACGGGTCGCCCATGGTGATGCCGATCCTGGAGCTCATACGTTCCTTGTGGTTGTGCCGGTTGAGAGGGCGAGATTATAGAGCGTTGCGCAGATTGTTCCCTAGGGCGTTTCCTGGTCTTCGGGAGCCAGCGCGGCGCGCACATCCCTCGCCGTCGCCAGTTCCCCGCCGGCGTTGCCGATGCGTTGCGCCGCTACTTCCACCCACTGCAGGTTGCTCTTGTCCGAACCGAACGGCGCGTCTTCCAGTCCCACGCGCACGTGTCCGCCTTCCATCACCGCACGCGGAATCAACGGGAGCACGTCCACGTCCAGTCCTGCAATCATCCAGTTTGCGCCCGGCGCCGCCTGGTCGAGCAGATTGAGATAAGCCGTGACGCCGTAATCCTCGGGCGGGAAGCCGAAAGTGAAGCCGCGCGAGAACATGAAACGGTAAATCGGGCGCGGGCAACTGCTGCGCCAGTGCAGCGTCGCGCCGAGGCGCAGAAATCCGGGTTCGTAAATTGCGTAGGCCGGATGAAAGCCGTAGCGCATCGCCAGATTCAGCCCATGGCGGATGTGTTCCTCGGAATTGAGGTAAACGAAACCGCTCTGGTCCTCGCGCAGTTCGTCGTAATGCGCGAAGTTGGTCGATCCCGGGTCCACCGCGGCCCACTCGATGAGCCTGCGGCGCGCCAGTTCCTCGACGTGGGCAAAGCGCTGCTGCGGCGTCTGTTCGCCGGCCTGGCCTTTGAGCCCGGTGGTCGGGATGGTCGGATAGACGATCGCGTCCACCCTGGCGCGGATGCCTTCGATGATGCGCGTGTACACGTCCGGATCTTCGGTCTGCCGCCCGCTCGCCTCGTCGTAGGCATGCAGGTGCACGATTGCAGCACCGGCCTTCACGCAGGCGATGCCCTGCTCGACGATGTCCTTCGCCGTGACCGGAATGCCGGGCTGGCGGGCCCGGGTCCAGGGTCCGTTCAGTGCCACTTCCAGCCAGGTCTTTTGCGCGGCTGCGCTCACGTTCTTGTTCTTGTCCGCCGGGAAGACTCAAACCACCGTGACGGCCAGCTCGCCCAGGCCTTCCACGCCGCCGACCATCTGATCGCCGCGCTTCACCGCGCCGACGCCCGCCGGCGTGCCGGTGAAAATCAGGTCGCCGGGCTTGAGGAGGTAATACTCGGAAAGAAACGCGATGGTGTCGGGCACGTTCCAGATCATGTCGGCCAGGTCCGCCTGCTGGCGCATTTCGCCGTTGACCTTGAGCCAGATTTTTCCGGTCCAATGGTGGCCGTGGCTCGCAACAGGATGGATGTGCGTGATCGGGGCGGACTCGTCGAACGCCTTGCCGAAATCCCAGGGCCGGCCCATGTCGCGCGCTTTCATCTGCAGGTCGCGGCGGGTCATGTCGAGGCCGACCGCATAGCCGTAGACATGATCCAGCGCCTTTGCCGCCGCGATGTTGCGCCCCTCGCGCTGGATCGCCACCACCAGTTCGATCTCGTGATGGAGATTCTGGGTACCCGGCGGGTAGTGAATCTGCCCGCCGCCGGGCACCACCGCATCCGCCGGTTTCATGAAGAAAAACGGCGGCTCCTTCTCCGGGTCCTTGCCCATCTCGCGTGCATGCGCGGCGTAGTTGCGGCCGACGCAGTAAATACGGTGTACCGGAAATCTTTCCTTGCGGCCGATGACCGGCACAGACGCGACCGGCCCGATGTCGAACAGCATTTGGTTTTCGCTCATGGTCAGAATAGAAAGGAATTGGATTCGCGCATACCCGGAGGCCAGCGGCCGCGCGCGAACAGCGCGAATTTTTGCAAAAATAGGTGATCATTCCCGCGGCTGGCCAGCAACGTCAGCGCGCGGCAGTGTATCGCCATCAGCGCCGCGCCCGAAGCCACCCGCGCCAGCGCTTCGTCGCCGCGCCTATTTCAGCAGCTCCTCGCGGAACAGCCCGAGCGCACGCTGCACCGGCCGGTCGGAATAGCTGAACAACACGGCGTCGTCTTCCGCGTACAGCGCGTAGGCGTGCCAGGACGGCACGACGAAGGTGTCGCGCGCAGTGAACTCGAAGGTCTCGCCGCCGATCACAACCCGGCCGTTGCCTTCGATTACCGAGAACACGGTGCCATCGGTGCTGCGGTAAGGCCGGCCGCTGAAACCCCTGGGCAGCAACTGGATGAATGAACTCATGCTCGGCATCGCCGGTCCGCCGCTCGCGGGATTGACGAATTCCATCTTGTGCCCGTGGCAGGCGTGCGGCTTGTCCACCCTGGCCAGTTGACGCAGGCTCTCGCGCGAGCGCGTATACGGATACGCGAACACCGGCGAGGACGAGCCTTGAAACCGGTACTCGATCGGCAAGAGATTATTGCCGTAGCGCAGCCACGCATCGCCCTCCGGCCGCACCACTTCCTGCTCCTCGCGCGGATAATCCTCGGCAAAGCCGGCGTCGAGAAAGCGCACCAGCGGGATGTCGAGGCCGTCCAGCCACACCACCGGCTCGTCGGTCGGGTTGCCATGGTCGTGCCAGGTCCACGACGGCGTGATGATGAAATCGCCGGGATGCATGCTGACGCGCTCGCCGTCCACCGCGGTATATGCGCCGGAACCTTCGACAATCAGCCGCAACGCAGTCTGGGTATGGCGGTGGCTGGGCGCCACTTCACCTGGAAGGATGAGCTGCCAGCCGGCATAGAGCGTATGGGTGATGGAGGACTGGCCGGGCAGGCCGGGGTTCTCGATGATGAGCACGCGGCGCACCGCTTCCTTCGCGGTGATCAGGCTGCCGGATTCCATCAGCCACGGGCGAACTTCCCCGTACTTCCACAGCGCCGGCACGCACGGCGAGGCCGGCTGTTTCGGCACCAGCGCGCTCATCGACTCCCACAGCGGCGTCAGGTGCGCCCGCCCGATGCGGAGGTAATACGCTTCGCGCTCCGCGCGGGCATCCTTCATCGGCTGTCCCATAGTTACCTCCAAATGCCGTGACGATCGTAACGCGTGACGACGTGACTAAGTGACGAAGTGCCTCACGTTTCAAATCTTCGGCAACTTGAGGCCGAAGTCCTTTTCCACCAGTTCGGTCACGCGACCGAGGAAATCGGCGCGCATTTCGTCGTTGGTGCGGTTCTTCAGGCCCCAGCGCAGATACATCTCGTTGTTCTTCGACTTGCTGGCGCCGAAGAATCCCGGCGTGATCGGAAAATAGCGGTTGATCGCATCCTGCACCGCCGCCCTGCCTTCCCCGGTCCGGATCAGTTCCATGCAGAAGTCCTTGCCGAACTTGGCGTGGAATTTCTCCTCCGGCATGGTGATGCGCGCCAGGTTGCGCAGCGGATGGAAACTGCAGTGAAGCAGGTCTTCCACCTGCAGGATTTCCGCATAGTCCGCGATCGCCTTGATCACGCAGAACTCCGGCCAGGTTCTGAGCTCGAAATTGAAGATGGTCAGCGGCTTTTTCACTTTCGGGTCGAGCATTGCCGCCTCAACGCCGATTTCCTCCGCCAGTCCCCTGAACCGCACATGGTGATGGTACTCCTCCATCGCCACCCTGCAGGTCAGCCACTTGGCGTAAGGCGTCGGCGCCAGCGCGATGGCGGGCTCGTCGAACACCTGCGCGCCGTAAAGCTCGTTGACCGCGTGGCTGATGACGATCTTCTTTACCGCCGTCCGGTATTCCTCCGGCTGCTGCGCCAGTTCGGCTGCGGTCTTCACTTCGATGGTGGCTGTGGCTGTCATGGGGTACACCTCAAACGATCGGTTCGGTATTGAAAAATTCCAGGTCGGTGCCCAGATCGGTCAGTTTCCCGGCGAACTCGGTTTCCATCGTCCTCGCGAGGCCTTCGAGATTCCACGAAGTTCCCGGGTTCATCAGCGTTCGCGCCACCGGCCGCGGCTGGGAGAACAAGAACAACTCGCGGCCGCGCACGCCGAACAACTGCCCGGTGATGTCGTGCGCGTTCGAGCACAGCAATGCGGTGAGGCGCGCAACGCAGTGCGCCGGGATCCTGAGCGCCCTTTCCTTGTACGCCGCCTGCGCCTCGTTGGCAGGCTGGATGGTTGCGGTCACCCGGGTCGCGGCGAACGGCGCGATCGCGTTGCACGCGACTTTCGAGCGCGCCATGTCCATCGCCACCACGCGTGTCAACCCCACCAGCCCGGCCTTGGCCGACGCATACGCCGACTGGCCGAAGTTCCCGAACAGTCCGGCGCTGGAGACGATGTTGACGATGCGCCCCGGCGCCCGGCCGTTTTTCTGCTGCTCGCGCATCAACGGCGT
>JBGQGT010000129.1:0-6598 GCA_041497595.1 Gammaproteobacteria bacterium | reverse complement strand
GCACGCAGCGGCGGTCGGTAGCCGGCCTCGGCCATGGCGTTCAACTCCGCCTTGGCCGTGTACAGCAACTCGAACCGGTTCATCACGACGCGATCGCTGGGCCGCAGATATCCAAGCTCGCGTGAATGCTCGGCGCTCTTGCCCACCTGGGCCATCGCCACGTTCTGGAAATAGTTCTTGAGGAACGGAAACATGTCCCCGCCCTTGGCTTCCGCTGCCGCCCGCAGCGCGAATTCCTTGCAGCCGCCGCCGGCGGGGAGCAGGCCGACGCCAACTTCCACCAGGCCGACGTAACTTTCCAAAGCGGCCACCGCGCGGTCCGAGTGCATGACGAATTCGCAACCCCCGCCCAGCGCCATGCCATCCACCGCCGCGACCGTCGGGATCATCGAGTAGCGCAGCGCCTGCGACGTAGCCTGGAATTGCTCCACCACCTGCTCGACTTTCTCCAGCCGCCCGGCCATCAGCGCATCCGCCACGTTGAGCGTGCGCGCCGCCTTGAGGATCGCCGACTCCGCTTCGCGCTTGAACTTCTTCATCATCGATGCAAACGCAGACGGCTTGGCCTCGCTCTTGCGATTGCCGCCGCCGGAGAGATTGGCGCCGACCGAGAACGGCGGCTCGGTCTGCCAGATAATGAGGCCCTTGAAGCCGCGCTCGGCCTCGTCGATCGCCTGCATGACGCCGTCGAGGACGTCCTCCCCGATCGAATGCATCTTGGTCTTGAAGCTGACGATGCCGATGTCGTCGCCGGTGGTCCACATGCGCACCGCGCCGGTTTCGAACACCGTGCTGCCGTAGACGGCAGGTTCGCTGATCAGGCGATCCGGAAACGGCTGGCGCCGATAGATCGGTAGCCGCGGACGCGGCTTGTAGGTGCGCTGCGCGACGCTCCAGGAGCCCTGCACGGTGTGAACCCCGCCGCGCCCCGGCTCGGTGCCCCATGCCGGCAGCGGTGCCGGCGACATGCTCTTGGCCGCGGCGATATCCTCGGCGATCCACTTAGCCATTTCGGCCCATCCGGCTGCCTGCCAGATCTCGAACGGCCCCTGGTTCCAGCCGAAACCCCAGCGGATCGCCAGATCGAGATCGCGCGCGTTGTCGGCGATCGATTCCAGATGCACCGCGCAGTAGTGCAGCATGTCGCGGAACACCGACCACATGAACTGCGCCTGGGGGTGCGAACTGGCACGCAACTGGGCAAAACGTTCACCCAGGTTCTTGTTCCCGAGGATGGCCACCACCGACTCGTGGGCCTCGCCGGAGGAAGGACGGTAGTCCCGCTTCGCCGGGTCCAGTACCTGGATATCCTTGCCCACCTTGCGGTACACGCCGCGACCGGACTTCTGTCCGAACGCCTCTTGCTCGAGCAATGTCTTGAACCAGTCCGGCACTTCGTAAAACTTGTGCCAGGGGTCGTTCGGGAGCGTCTCCTTCATGGTGTTGACGACGTGCGCCAGCGTGTCGAGGCCGACCACGTCCGCGGTGCGGTAGGTGGCGCTCTTCGGCCGGCCGATCAGCGAACCGGTCAATGCGTCCACTTCGTCGAAGCCGAGTCCAAACTGCCTGGTGTGGTGGAATGTGGCCAGGATCGAGAACACCCCGACCCGGTTGGCGATGAAGTTGGGCGTGTCCTTGGCGCGGATCACGCCCTTGCCGAGCGTGGTGACCAGGAATTCCTCGAGCTGGTCGAGAATCGCCGGTTTGGTCGCCCGGCAGGCGATCAACTCGACCAGGTGCATGTAACGCGGCGGATTGAAGAAGTGCACGCCGCAGAACCGCGAACGATGCTGCTCCGGCATCGCCTCTGACAGCGAGTTGATCGACAGTCCGGAAGTATTGCTGGCGAAAATCGTGCTCTCGCCGAGATGCGGCGCGACCTTCTCGTACAACGCCTTCTTCCAGTCCATGCGCTCGGAGATTGCCTCGATGACGATGTCGCAGTCCTTGAGAAGACCCAGGTGCTGGTCGTAGTTGGCGGCCTGGATGAATTCGGCCCGGCCGGGGACCGAGAGCGGGCTCGGCTCGAGCTTCTTCAGTCCGTCTATCGCCTTGCGGACGATGTCATTCGGGTCGCCCTCTTTCGCCGGCAGTTCGAACAGGATGGCCTCGACGTTGGCATTGACGAGATGGGCGGCGATCTGCGCACCCATGACGCCGGCGCCGAGGACGGCAACCTTGCGAACGATGAACGGGGAATGGCCTGCCATCTGTGTTCCTTGATTGACGCGACGGCGCGGTCATCCCGCACCGTGAATAATCGAAACGGCGGCAGGCTTTCGCCCGCCGCCGAATTGCGCTTCAAAAGCTTTGCGTGTACTGGATGCTCAGAATATCGACGGAACCCTGGTAGCTTCCGTTCACGTTGCTCACCGTTCCGGGATTGACAGTCAATGTGCCTGGGGTGAGCTGGCCACGGGTAAAATTGATGTCGGCATCATTCAAGAACAAGTGCGCATAGCCCAAATCGATCGCCCCGGCATTTGACACCTTGTACTTCGCCCCCACCGCCAGCCAGGTCCGGTCGTTATCGGGCAGGCGCACTGTCCGGCTATCTGCACCCCTCACCGGAGTCTGATCGTAGGCAAGCCCGCCTTTCAACGTCCAATTCTCGCTGTACTTGTAATTGGCGCCGATAGACACCCGATACGTGTCCTGGAAATGGAAATTGAGAATGTCCCGCGTCACCCCTGTCGCCGCGTTCACCACAGTGACTTTGTCGATTTCGCTCCACTTGGTGTAAGTGACGTCGGCCAGCAGATTCCATTGATCGTTCAACCGATGCACACCGCTCAACGAGTACATATCGGGAAAAGTTATATCTGCCTTCGACGGCCCACTCACCGTCAGCCCGCCCAAATTGGTCGTTACCACCGCACCAGTACCGTCGGTCGTCGTCACATCACCTTCGAGGGTGTACTTGATCTTGGAGCGATAGCTGGCGCCGATGCGGGTGGCAGGCGTCACTTGGAAAATCGTACCGACATTCCAGCCCCAGCCATCATCGTTCGCCGAGAGTTTGGTTCTACCCTCCGCAGGGAACGCACCGGGAATGAAAGGCGGCGCTAACACGACCGCATTTGTCAGCTCGGCATCGGCGTGCTGGTAGTTGAGGCCCGCGCCCACCGAAACCGAATCGTTGATCTTGTACGCGACCGACGGATTGATGTTAAAGGTAGTCAACTCCGATTTGATTCCTTGAAAGCGACCAATCCAGTCGTTGTCGTATTCCGTCTTCAGGCCGAATGGCACATTCACTCCAAGGCCAATACTCCAGCTCTCGTTGACCGGCATGGAGAAATACGCGTTCGGTATGAACGCCACGCTTCCGGCATCACCACCATCGCCTCCCGGCGGTCTGCCGATCAGCGTCATGAAGGGCGGAATCGAGGAACTGGCATTCTTGAATCTGGCGCTGACACTCACCGCGTGCCCCGACACAACAGCCTGTGCGCCCGGCAACAACGACATGCCTGCCGGATTGAAATACACGGTGCTTGCATCTTCGGCGCTCGCGGCTGCACCGGCAAATGCATTGCCCATGCCGCTGGCGCTCTGCTCGATCAGCGCGAAGCCGGCGGCAGAGGCCAGTCCGGACGCGCCGCCAAGCGCCGATGCGATGGCGAGCGCCATCAGGTTCTTGCGAATGTGTTGTTGCATTTTCTCCTCCTCAGTTGAGAACGTACCCCGAAAATACCAAGCCTGGCTTAGCTTGATTCCTGATTGACGGGCCGCGGACGCCGTTCGTCGTCCACCGCCACGTATGTCAAAGTCGCTTCCGTCACTTTCACCACTTCGTGCAGCGTGCGCCGCTCGGCGTACACTTCGACGTCCACTGTGATCGAGGTGCGGCCCACGCGCACGATGTCCGCGTAAAAACTCACCACGTCGCCGATCAGCACCGGCTGCTTGAAGGTGAACGAGTTCACCGCGACCGTCGCAATCCGCCCGCGCGCCAGCCGCAGCGCCGGGATGCTGCCGGCTATGTCCACCTGCGACATGATCCAGCCGCCGAAGATGTCGCCCGTGTAGTTTGCATCCGACGGCATCGGCACCACGCGCAACACCACCTCCCGCCCCTTGGGCAGTTCGACCGGCTGCGCAGCCTGGTGCGGTTTCTCAATGGCCTTCATACAACCTCTCGTACTCCTTCTGGTGCGCTTGCACCACTTTCTCGCGCTTCAGCTTCATGGTCGGCGTGAGCATGCCGTTCTCGATCGTCCAGGGCTGCGGCAGGATCGCCGCACGGTACACCTGGGCGTAGCCGGGGAAGGTCTTGATCTGCCGCTGGATGCGCTCGAGCGCCACTTTCTCGGCTTGCTGGCTGCGCATCGCGCTTTCGGAATTCGGGTCGAGTCCATGCGCCGGGGCCATTTTCGCCCACTGGTCGCGGTTGAGCACCACGAACACCGTCAGGTAGGGCTTGCCCTCGCCCAGCACCATTACCTGTTCGAACAGCGTGTCCTGCAGGATGGCGGCTTCCATGTCCACCGGCGGCACCTTCTCTCCGTTGGACATGACGATGATCTCCTTGAGCCGCCCGGTGATATAGATGCGCCCGTCGGCGTCGAAGCGCGCGGTGTCGCCGGTATTGAACCAGCCCTCCGCGGTGAACATCGCCTTGGTCGCCTCCGGGTTGTTCCAATAGCCGAGCATCACGTTCGGCCCTTTGACCAGGAGCGCGTCCTTGTCCCCGAGTTTCACCTGCACACCGGGTACCGGCTTGCCGATGCTCGCCGGCACGTTGTCCTCGATGCTGTTGGTGCTGACCACGGGGCTGGTCTCGGTGAGTCCGTAGCCCTGCAGGATCGGCAGTCCAAGTCCGATGAAAAGCCTGGCGATATCGGGCGCCAGCGCCGCGCCGCCGCTGACGGCGGCGCGCAACCTGCCGCCCAGGCGCGCCAGCACCTTGTGCGCAACCAGTCGATTGAGAATCGGCCAGAGCAGGAAGGATGGCTTCCACGGACCCCGGCCCTGCTGACGTTCGAATCGGGCCCAACCCACGGCGACCGCGAACTCGAACAATTTCCTGCGCGACGCGGGGCCTTCCGCGAGCTTGGTCTTGATGTTGCCGTAGACGCGCTCGTAAATGCGCGGCACCGAGATCATCAACGTAGGCCTGACGGCAGCGAGATCCTCGGCCAGCTGCGGTATCGAGCGGGCGTAGGCGACCAGCGCGCCCGCCATCACGGTCAGGTAATAGCCGGCGGTGCGCTCCAGCGTGTGCGACATGGGCAGGAAAGACAGAAACAGGTCTTCGGTGCTGACGTCGAAGGATTGCAGCGCCGCATAGGCGTTGGTCAGCATGTTGTAGTGCGACAGCATCACGCCCTTGGGGCGCCCGGTGGTGCCGGAGGTGTAGATGATGCTGGCCAGCTTTTTGCCATCCTTGTTGACGTGCTTGACCGCGCCCGCGTTCTTCGGCAGCCAGTCGTCGATGCTCTTCAGGCGCGGATCGGGCGACGCGCCGGAAATCGGGTTCATGCTGACGATGCGTTTGAGGCCGGCCAATTGCTCGCGCACCTCCGCGAACTGCCGCCACTGATCGGCGTTCTCGATCAGCAGCAGCCGGGCCCCTGCGTTCTGCACGATGTAGGCGATGTTGTCCGGGCGGTCCGAGGTATAAAGCGGCACGTTGACCAGATCGAGCCCCATCGCCGCCTGGTCGAAGACCACCCACTGCACACTGCTGCGCAGCATGATGGCGACGCGGTCTCCGGGCTGAAAACCGTCGGCCTCGAATGCCCCCTGCCAACGCGCCACCATCCTCTCGACCTCGCTCCAGGTGTAGTCCTTCCAACTGCCGCTGGCCTCGTCAAAGGACTTGTAGGCGGGCGCGTTCGGCGACCGCCGCACGCGCTCCTGGAACAGCCCGTCCAGCGTCCTGGCGACTTCCGGGGGGATGACGTCCATCTTTTGCGTCATGTTGTTCGCCTCCAGTGCTGGTCTGTGGGTCTTCTAATCGAGAAAAATATCGTTGCAGAGCGGCGCGCCCGGAGTCACTGCGTACTGCTCGAAGTCGGTGACGCCGTGACCGCGCAGGACGTCTTCGTCGATAAAAAAATTTCCCGTCGCCGAGCGGCTGTCGCTCGTGACGATCAAATATGCGGCGTCCGCCATGATCGCGGGCTTGCGGCTGGACGCCACCGCCTGCGGGAAAAAGGTTTCCACCGCCGCAGTGGCAATAGTGGTGCGCGGCCACAGCGAGTTGACGGCAATGCCGTTCGGCGCGAACTCGGCCGCCATCCCCAGGGTACACATGCTCATTGCGTACTTGGCCATGGTGTAGGCGAGGTGATCCTTGAACCACTTCGGGTTCAGGTTGAGCGGCGGGGAAAGCGTGAGGATGTGCGGATTGCGCGACTTCATCAGGTGCGGTATGCACGCCTGCGAGCAAACGAACGTTCCGCGGGCATTGACCTGGTGCATCAGGTCGTAGCGCTTTGCCGGCGTAGCCAGGGTATTGCTGATGTTGATCGCGCTGGCGTTGTTGACCAGCACATCGATGCCGCCAAACCGTTCGACCGTTTCCTTCACCGCAACCGCGACCGAATTCTCGTCGCGGATGTCGAGTTGCAGAGGCAGCGCACGGCCGCCT
>JBGQGT010000128.1:0-6601 GCA_041497595.1 Gammaproteobacteria bacterium | reverse complement strand
GTCGGGGCGCTTCGACAGCAGCACCTGCGGGGAAGCCGGCTTGGCGCTTTTCTCGGGTTTCACCGGCACGCCGTTCTCGTCGCAGGCCTGGAAGTAACGGCCGTCGAGATGGAAGTTGCGCGCGTCCTCGCGCGCCAGCACGGTGTTCGGCTGGGTGCCCGCCGCAACCAGCACGGTGCGCGCCGGCAGCGTTAGCGTCGCGGTTTCGGCGCCGCCGTCCGCCAGCGTGCGCTTGCTGGTGACGGTGAGCCCCCTGGCGTAGCCGAGTTCGTCCACTTCGACGGCAACGGGCGTGAGGTTTTCGGCGAAGCGGATGCCTTCCTCGAGCGCCTTTTCGACTTCCTCGTGATTGAGCGTGTACGAAGGGCTGTCGATCAGGTGCTTGCGATAGGCGATGGTGACCCCGCCCCAGGAATGCAGCAGTTCGACGATATGCGGCTCGCGGCCTTCTGCCGCGGCCTTGGTGCGCTCGGCGCGAATGGCGCGCGCGTGGGCCAGAAACTCTTCGGCGATGCTCTTTTCCGCGGCACTCCATGACGCGCGAACCTTTTCCTCGGCACGCTCGGCGCACAGCGCCTCGAAGCGGCGCAGGAATTTCTCCACCTGCAGCGGGTAGTAGGCAGCCGATTCGGTTGCGGTGTCGATCGCGGTGAGCCCGCCGCCGATGACCACCACCGGCAGCCGCAGCTGCATGTTGGCGATCGAATCCTGCTTGGCCGCGCCGGTGAGTTGCAGCGCCATGAGGAAGTCGGAAGCCGTGCGCACGCCCGGCGCCAGGCCGTTGGGGATGTCGAGTACCGTGGGGCGCCCCGCGCCCGCGGCCAGCACCACGTGATCGAACCCAAGATCGAAGGCATCGTCGACCGAAAGCGTGCCGCCGAAGCGCACCCCTCCGAACAACGCGAATTCCTGCCGCCGTTGCAGCAGCAGCCGGATGAGCTTCAGGAAATTCTTGTCCCAGCGTACCGTGATGCCGTACTCGGCCACGCCTCCGAAGCCGGCCATGACGCGATCGTCCAGCGACTCGAACAGCGATTCTGCGTCGAAGATCGGCTCGAACGCGACCCGCGCGCCGGTGCGATCCACTCCGGACTGGTGCGCGGGCAGCGGCTCGATCTTCAGGCCGTCTATGCCGACCACGCTGTGGCCATCGTTCATCAGATGATGCGCCACGGTGAATCCGGCCGGCCCCATGCCGGCGACCAGCACGCGGCGGCCGCTGGCGGGCCTGGGGAACGGCCGGCGCAGGTCGAGCGGGTTCCAGCGCGTGAGCAGGCTGTAGATCTCGAATCCCCAGGGCAGTTCCAGCACGTCTTTCAGGCTGCGGGTTTCCGCCTGCGGGATGTTGACCGGTTCCTGCTTCTGGTAGATGCAGGATTTCATGCAGTCGTTGCAGATGCGATGCCCGGTGGCGGCGACCATCGGGTTGTCCACCGTGATCATCGCCAGCGCGCCGACCGCGACGCCATCGGTCTTGAGCTTCTGGAATTCGGAAATGCGCTCTTCCAGCGGACAGCCCGCCAGCGGCACGCCGAAAACGGTTTTCTTGAACGGCGCAGCACCGTCGTCCGCTGGAGCCTTCTCCTTCAGCCCGTGCGAACAGGAATCGCGGCCCTGCTCGTGGCACCAGATGCAGTAGTTGGTCTGATCGAGCGCACCAACCAGGTCGGTGCCGAAATCGGTGAGCGCGAAGCCGTGGCGGCGGCGCAGGTGCGAAAGCGTGTGCACCGTGACGCCGTTTTCTTCACGCGTGTCGAGCGCCACCAGTTTCTGGAAGTCGAGTTTTTTCGGCGCCTTGAACAGCACGCCGGTCTGGTGCTTCCTTTGTCCCGCCGGCGTGTGCGCGGCCCATGCCGCGTAGCGCATTGCGGTGTCGAGTTTCTCGGCGTTACCGGCCTCGTCCTTCTGCCATTCGGCTACGTGCCGGGCGAACGCCAGTTCGGTGAACGTTTCGCCGAACCACTGCGCCAGCTTCTGCCCAAGTTCCTCGCCGTCGAAACCGGCGGCAATCTCGGATTTGTAAGTGTTCATCGCCTTGCGCTGGATGAACAGGCGTTTGCAGGAAAATAGCGGCGCAAGCTCGTGGTGGCGCGCGGACAGCGCCTGCACCTCGGCCTCGATGCAGAACAGGCGCGCAATGAAATCGTCGAGATGTTCGGCCACGGCGATCAGCAATTCCGATTCTTCCTTGCGCGCCAGTGCCTCCGGCCCCATGCGGGCGGATTCCAGACGCGCGCGCAGCGCCGCGTCGGCGCTGCCGAGGAAATCGAGGAAAGCGGCATCGAGCCGCCGCAATCCGGCGCGCTGGTAGAGATCTTCGAAACGGCGGCCGAAGCCGAGCTTCAGTTCGGGCCGGGTGAGGACTGCGTCTACGCTGATGTTCATTCAGTGGTTTCTGGGACAGGGGCGAGGCGCCGATAAAAGCGCGCATTATAACGCCGGCAGTTCGAAATCTTATTCGAGCTGACGCTAAAGTTATAACGGATTCAGGCCCTTAAGGACGCGCCGCGAGATCCGCGGCGATCCGGCGCGCCAGTCCCGGGCCTTCGTAGATCAGCCCACTGTAGAGTTGAACCAGGCTGGCACCGGCGTCGAGCCTTTCGCGGGCGTCGGCCGCGGAAAACACGCCGCCCACACCGATAAGCGGGATGCGGCCGGCCAACGATCTTGCCAGCTCGCGCAAGACTGCGGTCGAGCGAACCTTCAGTGGCGCGCCGCTCAACCCGCCCGCCTGCCCGCTGTTCGCCAGCCCTTCAACGCCATCGCGGGAAATGGTGGTGTTGGTGGCGATCACCGCGTCCACGCCGTGCCTGGCGAACGAGGCCGCCATCTGCCCGATTTCCTCGGCGTTCAGATCGGGTGCGATCTTGACCGCCAGCGGCACCGTCCTGCCGTGCCGCGCCGCGAGTCTGCGGTTCTCCTCGGTAAGCGCGCCCAGCAGCCGGTCGAGCTGGTCGGGCTGCTGTAACTGGCGCAGGTTGGCGGTGTTGGGCGAAGAGATGTTGACCGCGACGTAGCTCGCGGCCGCATGCACTTTGCGCAGGCAGTACAGGTAATCTTCGGCGGCGCGCTCGATCGGGGTGTCGAAGTTCTTGCCGATGTTGATGCCGAGGATGCCGCGGTAGCGCGCGCGCGCGACGTTGTCGAGCAGACGTTCCACGCCGTCGTTGTTGAAACCCATGCGATTGACGATGGCGCGCGCCTCGGGGATGCGGAGCAGGCGCGGAGCCGGGTTGCCGGGTTGCGGGCGCGGGGTCACCGTTCCGACTTCGATGAAGCCGAAACCCAGCGCCGCCAGCGAGTCGATATGTTCGCCGTTCTTGTCCAGCCCCGCCGCCAGTCCCACCGGATTGGGAAACTCAAGCCCCATCACGCGGCGCGGAGAGTGAACCATCGCGCCTGAGAGTCCAAACCGGCAGGCAACATCCAGGAAGCGCAGCGCGACATGGTGCGCACGTTCGGGGTCGAGCTGGAACAGGAACGGGCGGACCAGGCGATAGAGCATGTCAGAAGGCGGCGGCAACTGCGCCGCCGTCCGGGACCCGGCTTGCAGAGATCACGCGGCCTCGGGGGAGGACGCGTCGCGCGGCAGTTGCCGCCATCGGCCGTCGATCAATCCCTCCAGCGGCTGGAAGTTGATCTTGTAGGCCATCTTGCGGCTTTGCGCGATCCAGTAGCCCAGATAGAGATAGGGAAGCCCCAGGCGCCGGCACAACTCCACCTGCCACACTACGTTGTAAGTGCCGAGGCTGGCGCCGGCGACTTCGGGTTCGAAAAATGTGTACACCGACGACAGGCCGTCGTCGAGCCGATCGACAATGCTGACCATGCGCAGGCGCCCCTCCTCGCGGAACTCCACCAGGCTGGAGCGGACGTTGCTCTGCAGGAGGAAGTGGCGGTACTGCTCGCGGCTGTCGTGATCCATGCCGCCGCCGCTATGGCGGTGCGACTGGTAGCGCAGGTACAGCGCGTAGTGCTCGGGGTGATACTTGAGTTCCAGCATGCGCGCTTCCAGCGCGTTGTGACGGACGTGGGCGCGACGATGCGAGCGGCTGGGCTCGAAGCCGGCGGTGACGATGCGCACCGGCACGCAGGCGCGGCAGTGATCGCAGTAGGGACGATAGGTGAACGCGCCGCTGCGGCGGAAGCCGACCTTCACCAGCTCGCTGTAAACCTGGTTGTCGATCGCATGGCTGGGGGTGGCCACCTGCGAGCGCGCCAGCTTGTCGGGCAGGTAGCTGCACGGGTACGGGGCAGTTGCGTAGAACTGCAGTACCGAAAAGGGCAGGTCGTTGAGCTGTGTCATCGCGCGATCGTAGACTCCAGACGCCACGGCACCGGAACCGGGGCATAGTGTACCAATTCCCGCAGCATGCGCGTGAACTCGGCGCGCGGGATTTCGCGGGCGCCGAATGAGGCGAGGTGGGCGGTGTTCATCTGGCAGTCGATGACGCCGAAGCCCCAGTGCTCCAGTTGCCGCGCCAGCGCCACAAGCGCGACCTTGGAGGCGTCGCTGACGCGGGTGAACATGGACTCGCCGAAGAATGCGCGTCCGAGCGCGACGCCGTACAGGCCGCCCACCAGTTCGCCGTCGAGCCAGGTTTCCACCGAGTGCGCGAACCCGGCGCGATGCAGCGCACCGTAGGCCACGGCCATCTCTTCGGTAATCCAGGTGCCGGACTCCGCGCGCCGCGGCTGCCGGCAACCCTCGATCACCTCGTCAAAAGCGGTATCGGCGCGCACTTGGAAGCGCGTGTTGCGCATCGTGCGCGCCAGCGAGCGCGAGACCTTCATTTCGGCGGGGAACAGGACCATGCGCGGATCGGGGCTCCACCACAGGATCGGCTGGTCTTGGGCGAACCAGGGGAAGATACCGTTGCGGTAGGCTTCCAGCAGCCTGGGTCGCGACAGGTCAGCGCCGGCGGCAAGCAGGCCGTTCGGTTCCGCGAGTGCGCGCTCAACCTCGGGAAAAGGATCGCCGGAGCCCAGCCAGGGAATCAAGGCGCGATAAGCGCACGCTCAGAAAATTTTGTCGGGGTTCTTGCTGATGAGTCCGCAGGCCACGCGGGGGCCGGAGTTGCCGGCCGGCTGGGATTTCAGATCGTCGGGGCCGCCATGCACGATCACGGCGCGGCCGATGATGCTGCTGGCGTCGGTGCCCAGCGTGATCCCGGTCACCTCGATCGAGGCCTGCGCAAAGCCGTTGGCGTCGGCCCGCAGGTTGCCGAGATCGCCGCCGTGACGAACCGCGCCGACCGGGCCGCCGTGCTTGTCGCCGGACGGATTGAAATGCCCGCCGGCGCTGGAAGCGTCGGCGGCGCTGCAGTTGCCTTTCTCGTGGATATGGAAGCCGTGTGTGCCGTTGGCCGAGAGCCCGGTGATCTTGGCTTCGACCAGCACGACCTTGCCTTTCTGGATGAAGTTGACGGTGCCGCTTGTCGAATTGCCCTTGGTGGGCGCCAGCACCGCGGTGGCGGAGGGATTCCTGGTGAACATGCTGCTCATGGTGCTGCAGGCCGGCAGCAGTACGCACACACCGATCAATGCCCACTTGGTTTTCATTGTGCTCTCCGCGAACGACGTCTTTCGGGTTAAAGGGCAACTGCAACCGAGGTTTTTAGCACCGGCCCCGGGAGGTGTCAAATCAGCTTGTGCGCCTGCCCATCGCTGACCAAATTTGCGCGATGCAAGGCGGCCGCGCGCGGGAAAGTTGTAGCATTGAGAATATTCCCGCGTCCTGATTGCATTTGACGTCTTGGATAACGCGCACGCACTGCAATCTCCCTCCGAATGGGTGAAGCGCTGGGCCGGCTTCATTGGCGCCGGCGGCGAAGTGCTCGACCTTGCCTGCGGCAGCGGCCGCCACAGCCGCTATCTCGCTTCCGCCGGCTTTCGCGTCTGCGCGGTCGATCGCGATGCCCAGGCGGTTGCAGCATTGAGCGGCGTCGCCGGCGTCAGCGTGCAGGTCGCCGACCTGGAACGCGCACCGTGGCCGCTCGAAGGCCGGCGTTTTGCCGGCATCGTCGTTGCCAACTACCTGTATCGGCCGCTGTTTCCGCATCTCCTGGAGGCCCTGGCGGAAGACGGCGCGCTCATATATGAAACGTTCGCGCTCGGCAACGAACGCTTCGGCAAGCCGTCCAATCCCGATTTCCTGCTGCGACCCGGCGAACTGCTTGACCTGGTGCGCGGGAAACTGCGCGTACTCGCCTACGAAGACCTGCAGGTGAGCCTGCCCAAACCGGCGATGGTGCAGCGAATCTGCGCCGTAGGCCCGCGCTGGGGCCCATAAGGAAGCTCTGCATAAGTCCCGCATGCGCGACCGAGGCGATTCGGGTCGAGGGCAAGACGGCGAGGACGCCGTGTAGCCGGCCTACATAAGGAGGAGCCGACGCAGTCATCGGCCCGAATCGCCCGGTCCCTCGGAAGAGTCGAAATGTCATTGGGTTGTGCCAGGGTGCGGCGCCTGCGTTGTTACGCTCCTTGTTGGGGCTTCAGCCGCACCTGCGGAGCGCGAGCGCGCAGGCGGAGCAGGTTCCGCCGGCCTTGGCCGGGGGATGCGACCCGGAGTCGCTCGCATTGCACGCCGGGTATATGCGCT
>JBGQGT010000127.1:0-6612 GCA_041497595.1 Gammaproteobacteria bacterium | reverse complement strand
CGGAAACCTATGTCATCGACAAGAACGGCGTCATCCGCTTCAAGCAGATCGGACCGGTGACGCCGAAGGTGCTCGAGAAAAAGATCCTGCCGCTGGTAAGGCAGTTGCAGGGATGAGGCGCATGACCGCAGTCCTGCTGATGGTGCTGGCGCTGCCCGCATACGCCAATGAGGCGGTGCCGGCGGCGCAGGACCCGGCGCTGGAGCAGCGGGTGATGCGTCTGACCTCGGAGTTGCGCTGTCTGGTGTGTCAGAACCAGTCGCTGGCGGATTCCCACGCCGACCTGGCGATCGATCTAAAGAACCAGGTGCGCAGCCAGATGCGGGCAGGCAAGAGCGATGCCGAGATCCGCGAGTTCATGGTGGCGCGCTACGGCGACTTCGTCCTCTACAGGCCGCCGCTCAAATCCACCACGGCGTTGCTGTGGGCCGGGCCGTTCGTGCTGCTGGCCGCCGGCGGCCTGGCGCTGGGATTTTACCTGCGGCGCCGGCGCGAACGCCTCACCGGGAGTGAGCTGACGCCGGAACAACGTGCCCGTGCCGAAGCGCTGTTGCGTGCGGGGCAGGAGGGCGGGAACCGATGATAGCCTTCATCGTCAGCGCGGCCGTCCTGCTGCTGCTGGCGGTCGCGATCGTGCTGCGACCGCTGCTCAAGGGCGGGACCGGAACAGGAGTCGCGCGTGATAGAGCCAATTTCGAGATCTATCGCGACCAGTTTGCCGAACTCGAAAACGATCTCAGGTCAGGCGTGTTGGGCGCCGAAAAGTTCGACCAGGCGAAAGCCGATCTCGAGCGCCGCGTGCTCGAGGAAGCGGCGCGACCCGCCGAAGGCGTGACGGGCGCGCGTCGCGGGCGCGCCGCACCGATCGCAGTCGGCGTGCTGATCCCGGTGGCCGCGGTGCTGCTGTATCTGCAGTTCGGCACACTCGAGGGCCTGGACGTTACGCACCACGCGGCACGCGATGTGTCCTCCATCACCGCCGGGCATTTCCAGGAGATGACCGAAAAACTGGCGGCGCGCATGCGCGAGAACCCGGACGACGTCGAAGGCTGGACGATGCTCGGCCGCGCCTACCGGGCGCTGGAGCGCTTCCAGGAAGCGGCCGATGCGCTCAGGAAGGCGGTGGCGCTCAACCCCGGCAATGCGGATCTGCTCGCGGATCTGGCCGAAGCGCTGGCGCTCAGGAACGGACGTACGCTGGCAGGCGAGCCGGCCAGGCTGCTCGAGCGCGCGCTCAAGCTCGATCCGAATAACGACAAGGTGCTGTCGCTTTCGGGCAGCGCCGCATTCGAGCGCAAAGACTACAAGGCGGCAATCCGCCACTGGGAAGCCCTGCTGAAGCGCCCTAACGTGAGCGGCGAGCTGGCGCAGGCGCTCAGTGCCGGGATCGCCGAGGCACGGGCGCTGTCGACAGGAAAGAAGATAGTTGCGGCGACATCCGCGCCGGGGCGAGTCAGCGGCACCGTCACGCTCGACTCCGCGTTGCGGGTGCGGGCAGCACCGGAGGATACCGTGTTCGTGTACGCGCGCGCGGCGCAGGGACCGCGCATGCCGCTGGCGATCGTGAAAGTGCAGGTGAAGGATCTGCCGTACAACTTTTCGCTCGACGATTCGATGGCGATGATGCCGGAGATGAAATTGTCGGCTTTCAACGAGGTCATCGTCGGCGCGCGGGTGTCGAAGTCGGGCAGCGCCAAGCCGGCGGCGGGTGATCTGGAAGGCGCGAGCGCCAAGGTTAGTCCGGGTGCAAATGGAGTCACGGTGGCGATTAACCAGGTAGTCAGGTAAGGCAATGCGAGCGGCGCTGCTGCTGGTGGCGATTGCGATGGTTCTCGCCGGTGCGGCGATCCCGACGCTTGCGCAGGCGCCGGCCAAGGTTCAGTTCAAGCCGGAGGTCGAAGAGTTCATCGGCCAGATGGTGAGGCAGAATCAGTTCGAGGAGGCGGCACTGCGCCAGGTGTTTGCACAACTGAAGGCGCAGGACGGCGTGGTCAAGGCGATCAACGCCCCGGTCACGGCGAAGCCCTGGCACGAGTTCAGGAACATCTTCGTCACGCCGATGCGCATCAGCGGCGGCCTCGAATTCTGGCAGCAGCACGCCGACCTGCTGGCGCGCGCGCGCGACATCTATGGCGTGCCCGAGGAGATCGTGGTCTCGATCATTGGCGTGGAGACCATCTATGGGCGGCGACTCGGGTCGTTCCGCGTGATTGATGCGCTCTATACCCTGGGCTTCGAGATGACCGAACGCGCGACCTTCTTCCGCGGCGAAATGGAGCAGTTCCTGCTGCTCGCTCGGGAAAACGCGCTCGACCCGCTGGGAGTAAAGGGGTCGTTTGCCGGCGCGATGGGGATGCCGCAGTTCATTCCCACCAGTTACCGCAAGTTCGCGGTGGATTTCGACGGCGATGGCAGGATCGATCTTTGGGACAGCGCGGCCGACGTGATCGGCAGCGTGGCCAACTATCTGCGCCATTTCGGCTGGGTCTGGGGCCAGCCGGTCACGGTGCCGGCGAGGATCAGCGGCTCGCAGTTCAAGGAATTTCTGGACCTGGGATTCAAGCCGCAGCTCACGCTCGAAAAATTGCGGTCCAAAGGGGTGGAACCAACCGAGGATGTCCCGGAGGGCATGCAGGCCGGGCTGTTCGCACTCGAAATCGAACAGAGCCAGGAATACTGGCTGGCGCTCAACAACTTCTACGTCATCACGCGCTACAACCGCAGCAAGAATTACGCGATGGCGGTGTACCAGCTTGCCAAGGCGATCGCGCGCGAACGCGAGAGCGCGGTCGCGGCGCAGGCCACCCTCGTGAACCGCTGAAGCGGGGCCAGCAGCTGCAACCGGCCATCGGCCGCCGTTTGTCCACCGGTGTGATAGATTTCGAACGACTAGCGTGCCGAGGTGATCGATGTCGCGGCTTGGTGAGTGGCTTGTTGCATCCGGGCTCGAGCAGTACGCTGGGTTCTTCGCCGAGCATCGCATCGACTTCGACGTGCTGCCCGATCTTACCGAGCAGGACCTCGAGAAACTGCAGATCCCGCTCGGAGATCGCAAGCGCCTGCTGCGCGCCATCGCGGGTCTCGAAGGCGGCGGACAACCGGTCGCCCGGGAAGATGCGGTCCCCGGCGGACTGGAGCGGCGTCCGGTCACGGTGCTTTTCATCGACCTAACCGACTACACCCACCTCACGCGGGAAATAGGCGCGGAGGCCACGCACAAGCTGGCCCGGCGATTTCACGACCTCGCCTCCGGCGCGATACGCGAATACGGCGGAAGTGTCGAGCGTTACGTCGGCGACGCCGTCATGGGCGTTTTCGGGGTGCCGGTGGCCCATGGCAACGATCCGGAACGTGCGTTGCGCGCCGCCGACGCGATTCACGGATTGATGCCCGCTCTGAGCGGCGAACTCGGGCGGGCGCTCAGCGTGCATATCGGAGCCGCGTTCGGCCACGTGGTGGCGAGCCGGCGCGATGCCGGCAGCGGTGAATTCTCCACCGTCGGCGAGACGGTAAACCTTGCCGCAAGGCTGGTCGGGCTCGCGACGGCCGGCCAGACAATCATTTCGGATGCACTGCGCCAGGCGCTGGCGGAACTGATAGCCGTCGAACCGGTGGGCGAGGTCAGCGTCAAGGGATTCGACACTCCGGTACGGGCATGGCGGATGTCGGCCTGGGCCGACCGGTTCGCTTACCACCGCCGGCTGCCGCTGGTCGGGCGCAGCGTCGAAGTGAGCCAGTTCGAAGCAACCTGTGTGGCCTGTCGCGATTCCGGAGCGGGGCAGGTTGTGTACGTGCGCGGCGAGGCGGGGATCGGCAAGACGCGCCTGGTCGAGGAACTGGAGGCCACGTCCACGCACCTCGGCTTTTCCGTTCACAAGGCGCTGATTCTGAACTTCGGCGTGGCGCGCGGCGCCGACGCCGTCGCACAACTGGTTGCCGGCATGATCGGTTGTGAGCCGGGTACGGATCCGTCTCGTCGCCCCGGGCCTTTGCGCGACGCCGTGGATCGCGGGCTGCTCGGCGAGGATCATCTCGTTTTTGCCCACGACCTGTTGGGGATCCCGTTGCCGCCGCCGCTGGCTGCCGTTTACGACGCAATGGATAACAGTACCCGGGCGCGCGGCCGGCTGGATTTTGTCATCACGCTGGCGCAGCAGTGCAGCGCAAGAGCGCCGCTTCTCCTGGTCGTGGAGGACATCCACTGGGCGGATTCGGCGATGCTCGACATCATCGCCGGCCTTGCCGCGCTGACCGCGACGCATCGCGCCGCGCTGCTGCTCACCTCGCGATTCGAAGGCGATCCACTGGATCGAGGCTGGCGCGCCCGTGCCGGTCCCGCGGTAGGTCTGCTCATGATGGACTTGCGGCCGCTGCGTGAAGCGGAAGCGATGGACCTGGCGCGTTCGCTGGGCGCCGCCTCCGACGATCTGATCGCGCAGTGCGCCGCGCGCGCGGAAGGCAATCCGCTGTTTCTCGAGCAGTTGCTGCGCGCCGCGCAAATGGCCGAGCAGGAGCCGGTGCCGAGCTCGATCCAGAGCCTGGTGCTGGCGCGCCTCGACCGTCTGTCCGCGCGGGACCAGCAGGCCATCCGGGCGGCGAGCGTGCTTGGCCAGCGCTTTTCTCTGGAACCGCTGCGCCGGCTTCTCGGCGAACCGGACTATGACTGCAAGGCGCTGTTGACCGAGAACCTGGTCCGCCCGATGGGTGAGGAGTTCCTGTTTGCCCACGCCCTTATCTGGGAAAGCACTTATCTGTCCCTGGTGAGCGACGACAAACGCCGCTGGCACGCGAGTGCGGCGGAGTGGTTCGCGGCGGCGGATCCGGCTCTGGCGGCGGAGCATCTCGACCGCGCAGGCGATCCGCGGGCGGCGGCGGCGTACCTGTCTGCTGCGCGCGCAGAGAAGCGGCAATACCATTCCGATCGCGCGCGCGCCCTGCTGGATCGCGGCCTCCAGTTGGCTCTCGATCCGCACGAAAAGTTTGCTCTCCTCGCCGAGCGCGGCGAACTGCTTCCCGATCTGGGCAGCCCCGCCGAGGCGATCAGAGACTTCGAGCAGGCACTTGAGCTCGCTGCTGACGATGGGGAGCGCTGCCGGGCGTTGATCGGGATCGCCGCTGGCATGCGCATGTCCGATCGGTCTGAAGCGGCACTGCGGATTCTGGACCGGGCCGAGCCCCTGGCAAGCGCGCCCGGTCGAGAAATTGAAGCAGCGCAGATTCACTACTTGAGGGGTAGCCTGTATTTTCCGCTCGGAAACGTCGAGCGTTGTGTGCGCGAGCATGAGCGCGCGCTGGAACTGGCGCGCCGCGCCGGGTCGGCTGAACTGGAGGCGCGGGCGCTCAGCGGACTCGGCGACGCGATGTATGCCGCGTGCAAGCCTCTCTCGTCATATCGTCACTTCGAGCAATGCATCGAGATCAGCCGCGCACATGGCCTGGGCAAGGTCGAGGTCGCGAATCTTGCGATGCTGGGGATCATCAACGCCTTCTTCATGGCGCGCGTTGAAGACGGGCTCGCGATCTTGCAACAAGCGCTCAAGCTGGCAATGAAAGTCGGCCAGCGCCGGGCCCAGGTGATCGCGCTGCAGGGTTGCGCCTGGGCCTGGATCGAGATGGCGGATCCCGTGCGCGCACGGCCGTTTGCGGACGAAGGCGTTGAGCTTGCGCAGAGCATCGGGGCCAAGCGCTTTGTACCTCAGGGGATGCTATTCGTGGCAATGTGCCTTGCCCAGCAAGGCAAATCCGATGAGGCCGCGAGGGTGTTGCGCGAAGCCTGGAACCTGAATCAGGACATGGTGACCTACTTCGGCCCTCCGATACTTGGGTTTCTCGCCCAATACACCAATGATGCCGGGGAGAGCCGGCGCTGCCTTGAGGAGGCGCAGCGAATTCTTGGTCTCGGATGCCCGGCACACAATCATGTTTACTTCTACCGTCCCGCGATTGATCTGTCGCTGCGACTCTGCGACTGGGGAGGTGCCGAACATTACGCGGAATTGCTGGAAAGCAAGTTCTCCGAGGAGCCGGTCCCGCTGGTAACGTTCACGGTGGAGCGGGCGCGCACGCTGGCCGCCGCAGGACGTGGCGTGCACGATGCCGGTCTGCTGGCCCGGCTGGAGAACATTGCACAGCAGGCCAGGGATGCCCATGCCTACGCCTGGGTGCCTCAACTCGAACTGGCAGCGGCAGGGCTCCGGGCCGATCTGGATTCATTGTCACGCGGCGCGTTGCGACCCGGGTGATCCGGAAGTAGTGTAGTGTCTATCCGCTCGTCATTCCTGACTCGGGGAGGAGTTCAGCATGGGTCGCCCGCTCTGTCAGCGCGGGATCCGTCTCGGCAAACGTTGCTGCCAGGAATATTCAGGCCGGCAGGAACGCGCGCGCGCGAATTGCGCGGGCGCACTCCCCGAATACCCCAGTCCATTTAACAAGTTCTTTCTGAATGTGGTATCGCTTGCCGACATCGCTCGGCAATTGCGTTTCCTGGCGGCTGCATTCTTTCCCCCGAGGAGAACACCGTCATGAATCGTCACGACAGTTTTCCTGCTGATCGAAGTGTTTCTGTCGAAACCAGGGCCGCGAAACCATGGGACCGGCGGGAATTCGTGACGG
>JBGQGT010000126.1:0-6613 GCA_041497595.1 Gammaproteobacteria bacterium | reverse complement strand
CGCGCCTACCACCGGGTTCTGAAAGTGGCGCGCACCATCGCCGATCTCGCCGGCGCGGCTACGGTCTCCGCGGCGCATGTGGCCGAGGCGGTGCAGTACCGGCGCTTCGAACGGATCTAAAGAACCTTCGCCTTTGCGGTAAGGAGATTTCGTGGATGATCTGAAGAGCTGGCAGGAAGAGAAGAGTTCCGCGCACCTGTACCGCGTCGTCGCGGAGCAGGAGGCCGGCACGGCGCGCCAGGGACTGTTCCTTCAACTGGCGCGCGAAGCGGAGAAGCAGGCGGAAATCTGGGAGCAGAAGATCCGCGAAGCCGGCGGCGTGGTCCCGCAGCGGTTCAGTCCAGACCTGCGTACCCGAATCGTCGCCGCACTGGTCAAAAAAATGGGGCCGCGGCCGCTGCGCTCAATGCTGGCCGCGATGAAGGTGCGTGGCATGTCGCTGTATGCCGGGGCCGATCCGCGCCACTACGTTCCGGATTCCACCGCAGGAATGGAGCGCCGCCACCGGGGGCTGGCGAGCGGCGGAAATCTGCGTGCCGCGGTTTTCGGCGTAAACGACGGGCTGGTCTCGAACGCGAGCCTGATTTTCGGCGTCGCGGGCGCAACTTCCGACAGCAGGATGATTCTTCTATCCGGAATTGCCGGACTGCTTGCCGGGGCGTTCTCGATGGCGGCAGGCGAGTACGTGTCGGTGCGCTCGCAGCGCGAAATGTACGAGTATCAGATCGGCCTTGAGCGCGACGAACTCGCCCAATACCCGGAAGAAGAAGCCTCCGAATTGGCGCTGATCTACGCCGCCCGCGGCATTCCCGAGGACGAGGCCAGGCGGATGGCCGACGTGATTCTGGTGGACCCGTCCAGGGCGCTGGACACGCTGGCGCGGGAAGAACTCGGCCTCAATCCCGACGAGCTGGGTTCGCCCTGGGGTGCGGCGGGATTCTCGTTTTTCTCGTTTGCGGCCGGCGCCCTGCTGCCGTTGCTGCCTTTCCTGTGGAGTTCCGGCTTGAGGAGTCTGGCTGTATCGGTCGGGCTGACTGCGGCGTCGCTGTTCGCGGTCGGCGCGGCGCTGTCGCTATTCACCGGCCGGCAGGCACTGCGCGGCGGACTGCGCATGCTCACGATCGGCGGTGGTGCAGGGCTGCTGACGTTCCTCATAGGGAGACTTGTCGGGGTGAGTCTGGGCTAGTCCTGGCCGAAGGGACAACCAGTGCTGCGTGCTGTGTGCTGAGAAAGAAACGTCTGCCCTGCGCACAGCAATAGGTGCCATTCTGTTTCCGGGCATATTCGGTTTTCTCTGCGTACCCCTCAAGGGGGTATTGAAAAGAATCCTCTGCGTCAACGCTCTTGAGGCCGGCCATCGGCCGGCTACCCCGTCCGCACGCCTTCACCCTTGCTCCGCAGGATTGACACCAGCCCATCAACCCGCTAACGTTGTCTTCGCGCCGATTTGATTCTCAGCTTGCGGGCGCTTAACAAATACCGCTAAAGCGTGGAACGAAAACCCGTCCCACTCAAGCGGACGGGTTTTTGTTTTCGGAATCGGAATGCCAAACCAGCGCATACATCTTCTGCACAGTCTGCTCAAGGAGCGAATCCTCGTCCTCGATGGCGCCATGGGCACCATGATCCAGGGCCACAAGCTGGACACGCACCACTATCACGGCGACCGCTTCAAGGCGCACCACTGCGACCAGAAGGGCAACAACGACCTGCTGACCCTGACCCAGCCGCAGATCATTCGCGGAATCCATGCGGCCTATCTGGAAGCGGGCGCGGACCTGATCGAGACCAACACGTTCAATTCGAACGCCGTGTCGATGGCCGACTACGGCATGACCCACCTGGCGTACGAATTGAACAGCGCAGGAGCGCGGCTGGCGCGGTCCGCTGCCGACGAGTTCACCAGGAATAATCCCGCCAAGCCGCGCTTCGTCGTCGGCGTGCTAGGGCCGACCAGCCGCACCGCATCGATCTCTCCGGACGTGAACGATCCGGGATTTCGCAACATTTCCTTCGACGCACTGGTGGCCTGTTACGGCGAATGCGTGAAGGGTTTGCTCGACGGCGGGGTGGACCTGCTGATGGTCGAGACGGTGTTCGATACACTCAACTGCAAGGCCGCGCTGTTCGCAATCGACGACTACTTCGTCCGCAATGGAGTGCACGTGCCGGTCATGGTGTCCGGCACCATCACCGATGCCAGCGGCCGCACGCTTTCCGGCCAGACCACCGAGGCGTTCTGGAACTCGATTTCCCATGCGCGGCCGTTCTCGGTCGGGCTGAACTGCGCGCTCGGCGCCAAGGACCTGCGGCCCTACATCGAGGAGTTGTCGAAGGTCGCCGATGTACACACCACCCTGCACCCGAACGCCGGGCTGCCGAATGCTTTCGGCGAGTACGACGAAACGCCGGAGTACACCGCCTCGTTCCTCAGGGAGTTCGCGCAACGCGGATTCCTGAACATCGCCGGCGGTTGCTGCGGTACCACGCCGGCGCATATCAAGGCGGTCGTCGACGCACTCAAGGACGTGGCGCCGCGCAAGGTACCCGCAATCGACAAGAAATTGCGCCTTTCCGGGCTGGAACCGCTCAACATCTCCGACGACTCGTTGTTCGTGAATGTCGGCGAGCGCACCAACGTCACCGGCTCGAAAGCCTTTGCCCGCCTGATCCTCTCCGGCAACTATACCGAGGCGCTCTCGGTGGCGCGCAGCCAGGTCGAGAACGGCGCGCAGATCATCGACGTCAACATGGACGAGGCGATGCTGGATTCGAAGAAGGCGATGGTGACCTTCCTCAATCTGGTCGGCTCCGAACCGGACATCTCGCGCGTGCCGGTCATGATCGATTCGTCCAAATGGGAGGTGATCGAGGCCGGCCTCAAGTGCGTGCAGGGCAAGTGCGTGGTGAACTCGATCAGCATGAAGGAAGGCGAGGCCGAGTTCATCCGCCAGGCGCGCCTGGTGCGGCGCTACGGCGCCGCGGCGGTCGTCATGGCCTTCGACGAGAAAGGCCAGGCCGATACCCTGGCGCGGCGCATCGAGATCTGCACCCGCGCCTACCATCTCTTGGTGAAGGAAGTCGGGTTCCCGGTCGAGGACATCATATTCGACCCGAACATCTTCGCCGTGGCCACCGGGATCGAGGAACACAACAATTACGCAATCGACTACATCGAAGCCACGCGCGCGATCCGCAAGGCGCTGCCGCACGCAAAAATAAGCGGCGGGGTGTCGAACATCTCGTTCTCGTTCCGCGGCAACGACCCGGTGCGCGCGGCGATCCACACCGCGTTCCTGTTCCACGCCATCAAGGCCGGCATGACCATGGGCATCGTCAACGCCGGCCAGCTCGGGGTGTACGAGGAGATACCCAGGGATCTGCTGGAGCGGGTCGAGGACGTGTTGTTCAACCGCAGGCCGGATGCCACCGAACGCCTGGTCGAGTTCGCCGAGAGCTACAAGGCCGAAGCGAAGGTTTCGGTCGAAGACCTGTCCTGGCGCAAGGGCACGGTGGGCAGCCGCATCACGCATGCGCTGGTGCGAGGCATCAATACCTATATCGTCGAGGACACCGAGGAGGCGCGCAAACAGTTCGAGTATCCGATCCAGGTGATCGAAGGCCCGCTGATGGACGGCATGAACGTGGTCGGCGACCTGTTCGGCGCGGGCAAGATGTTCCTGCCGCAGGTGGTGAAAAGCGCGCGGGTGATGAAGGAGGCGGTCGCCCACCTGATTCCCTATATCGAGGCGGAAAAGGCCAGGTCCGGCACCAGCGGACAGAGCAAGGGCAAGATCGTGATCGCCACGGTCAAGGGCGACGTTCACGACATCGGCAAGAACATCGTTTCCGTGGTGCTCCAGTGCAACAACTTCGACGTGGTCAACCTCGGCGTCATGGTGCCGGCGGAGAAAATTCTCAAGACCGCGCGCGACGAGAACGCCGACATCATCGGGCTCTCCGGACTGATTACGCCGTCTCTGGAGGAAATGGCCCACGTGGCGAAGGAGATGGAACGCCAGGGGTTCAAGGTGCCGCTCCTGATCGGCGGCGCCACCACTTCGCGGGTGCACACCGCGGTTAAAATCGAGCCGAATTATTCGGGCCCGACGGTATGGGTTCCGGACGCTTCGCGTTCGGTCGGCGTGTGCACGAGTCTGATCTCCGTGGAGAACCGCGACGAGTACGTGCGCAAGGTCAAGAACGAAGCGGAGAAAACCCGCGCCCAGCACAAGGGCAAGAAAGGCCAGGGACCGCACTACCCGATCGCGGAAGCCCGCAAGCACGGCTTGAAGACCGATTGGAAAGCTTACGTCCCACCCGTGCCCGCCGTTACCGGCCTGAGGGCGTTCCGCGACTATCCTCTCGAGGAAATCGCGAAAGTGATCGACTGGACGCCGTTTTTCCAGACTTGGGAGCTGGCGGGCCGCTATCCGAAGATTTTGCAGGACCCGATCGTCGGCGAGGCGGCGCGCAACTTGTTCGACGACGCGCAGAAGATGCTCGCCCGCATCATCTCCGAGAAATGGCTCGGCGCAGCCGCGGTGATCGGGTTGTTCCCGGCCAACGGTGTCGGCGACGACGTCGAAGTCTATGCCGACGAGACCCGTGCCAGGGCCGCCGCGACGTTTCACTTCCTGCGGCAGCAGATGGTGAAGCCGCTGGACAAACCCAACCAGTGCCTGGCCGATCTCATCGCGCCCAAGGACTGTGGCGTGCGCGACTACGTCGGCGCCTTTGCGGTGACCACCGGCATCGGCATCGACGAAAGAGTCGCGGAATTTGAGCAGAAGCATGACGACTACAACGCCATCATGCTCAAGGCGCTGGCGGACCGGCTGGCGGAAGGTTTCGCCGAGCTGATGCATCAACGCGTGCGCCGCGAATTCTGGGGTTACGCCGCCGGAGAGAACCTGCGCGTCGACGACCTGATCGCCGAGAAGTACCGCGGAATCCGTCCTGCACCGGGTTATCCGGCCTGCCCGGATCATACCGAGAAAGGCCCGTTGTTCGAACTGCTCGACGCGCCGGGAAGCGCCGGCATCACGCTCACGGAGTCCTACGCCATGCTGCCGACTGCGGCGGTAAGCGGTTTTTATTTCTCGCACTCCGAGTCGCAGTACTTCGCGGTTGCGAAGATCGATCGCGATCAGGTCGAGGACTACGCGCGCCGCAAAGCCATGAGCGTGCAAGAGGTCGAGAGGTGGCTTGCGCCCAATCTGGCCTACGAACCCGGCGCGGTTCTGGCCGCCTGACCGGCGGCCGCGAACTTCGCGCCGGCGCACTGCTCCAATCCCGGTGTAACATCCTGCAGGTTTGGATTTGCGCAAATGCCGGCCGACTTTCAACACGCAGAAGTTGCAATCCTTCGCCGGGTCGGGGCGGTGTGCCTTGCCGTCATCGCGCTTTATGCAACCGAGGCTTCGGCGCAGCGTTTGCACAGGTACACCGTCGCAATCGATCCCGAACTCACGACCCTGAACGTGCGCGCGTGCTTCGATGGCGCGCCGCCGCCTTATCTGGTGGCCGAATCGCTGGACGCGCCCCTGGCGTTGATGGAAGCGAGGGTGGAGAGCACCCGCCGTCAGATCGAGCCGAGCGGCTCGATCAGCCTCAAGACCGTCCCCGACGGAGGCTGCATCCTCTATGCGGCCAACGTCTCGCGGCCCATCAAACAACACGACCGCACCGGCGGGAAAATCCAGCACGTCGGCACGGATCTGCTGACTTCCGTTGGGCTATGGCTGTGGCGGCCCGACGCTCTCGGCCCCGACGAAGACATCGAGATCACTTTCCTGCTTCCCGAGGGCATTTCGGTCTCGGCGCCGTGGAGACCGGTGGCCACCGAGCCCGAGCGTGCCGTGTTCCGCATCGGGCGGGGGCCCTGGGACTGGCCGGCGTCGGTGGCGTTCGGTCACTTCAGGGAGCGAGAAGTGCGTGTCGGAGGCGCGCGGTTGCGGCTGTCGGTGCTGGACGGATCGCCGGCTGCGAATGTCGAGCAGATGCAGTCATGGATCGCCGACGCGGCGCAGACGGTGGCCGACCTTTACGGGAAATTCCCGCTGCCGCAGGCGCAGATCCTGATCGTTCCCGGCGCGCGCAGCCCCGAGCCGACGCCGTGGGCTTACATCGTACGCGGTGGCAGTCCGGCAGCGCATTTCTTCATCAACCAGCGGCGGCCGATCCGGGAGTTCTATGACGACTGGACCGCGGTGCACGAACTGTCGCACCTGCTCCTGCCGTATGTCGGTTCCGAAGATGCGTGGGTCTCGGAGGGTGTGGCGACTTACTACCAGAACGTGCTGCGCGCGCGCGGCGGCAGGATGACTGCGCTGGACGCCTGGGAGCGCCTGCACGCGGGCTTCCTGCGCGGCATGGACAGCGCGCCCGGAATGACGCTCGCCCAGGCGACCGAGAGCATGTACCGCGGCGGCACGTACATGCGCGTTTACTGGGAAGGCGCGGCGATGATACTTATCGCCGACGTGCGGCTGCGCCAGATTACCGCCGGCAAGCAATCCATGGACACTGCGCTCGCCGCGCTCAACGAATGTTGCAGTTCCGCGGAACGCGCCTGGAGCGGGCGCGAGTTGTTCGACAAGCTCGACGAGAT
>JBGQGT010000125.1:0-6614 GCA_041497595.1 Gammaproteobacteria bacterium | reverse complement strand
TGACCGTCGGCGGCCCGGAGTTCCAGGAAGCGGTGACGGCCGGGATCGGCGCGCTCGATGCCTCGACGCTCACGCCCGAGGGCACAAGGCGCGTATTGCAGGCGATGCTGGTCGGAACGGCGTTGTTCGTGCCGCTGGCGATGGCGGTGTGGTTCGCGCCGGCGCTGGTGATCCTCGATGACCAGCCCGGCTTCCAGGCGTTGTGGACCAGCCTGCTGGCCTGCCTGCGCAACGCAATGCCCCTGCTGCTCTACAGCATCGCGAGTTCCGTCCTGCTCCTTTTCGCCGTGATCCCCTTCGGCCTCGGGCTGATCCTGTGGATCCCGGTGATGCTGCTGACGATCTACACCAGCTATCGCGACGTGTTCGTCACCGGCTGAAAGCCTGAACCGGTTTCAGCTTACGCGGGAACAAGCTTGGCGTAGTCGAGCGCGAGCCACTTGAGTCCCGCGTCGCGGAAGTTGACGTGGACCCGCGCGTCCGAGCCGCGGCCCTCGGCGTTGACGATCACCCCGGCGCCGAACTTCGGATGCACCACGTTCTGACCGATGCGCCAGCCTGATGCGCCAGTCTCGACCTTCGGCGCCCTGGCTTCGGAACCGGCTTCATATCCTTTGGAAGCGACGAAGCCGGAGAACTTCGTGGTGTTGATCCGTTTCAGCAACTCGTCGGGAATCTCTTCGAAAAAGCGCGAGGGCACGTTGTAGCGGGTCTGGCCGTGCAGCATGCGCGTCTGCGCGTGGGAGAGGTAAAGCCTGCGGCGCGCGCGGGTGAGCGCTACGTACATCAGCCGCCGTTCCTCTTCCAGGCCGTCCCGCTCCGACAGACTGTTCTCGTGCGGGAACAACCCTTCCTCCAGACCGCTGATGAACACCGTGTGAAACTCCAGGCCCTTGGCCGAGTGCACGGTCATCAGTTGCAATGCGTCCGCGCCCTCGCCCGCCTGGTGCTCGCCGGCTTCAAGCGCCGCGTGCGCCAGGAACGCGTTCAGCGGGTCCAGACCTTCCGACCTGATTTCGCCTTCCGCGCTGATCAATGTAATCGGGCCGTCCTGGCCGACGAACGCTGCCGCCGCGTTGGTCAGTTCATTGAGGTTCTCGATCCGGTCCGCGCCCTCCTTCTCGGTCTGGTAGTGCGCGATCAGACCGCTGGTTGCAACCACGTGGTCGACGATCTCGGGCAGCGGCAGGTTCTCGCACGCTTTGCGCATCGCCTCGATCAACTGGATGAAAGCGGCGATGCTGGTGCCGGCCTTGCCGCCCAGCGTATTGGCGCAGGCGGCCTGCCACAGCGAGATGCCGCGCCCCGCGGCGGCTCCCTGCAGTTGCTCGAGGCTGCGGTTGCCGATTCCGCGCGTTGGGAAGTTGACGACCCGCAGGAAAGCGCCGTCGTCGTCGGGATTCGCGGTGAGGCGCAGGTAGGCGAGCGCGTGCTTGGTCTCCTGGCGCTCGAAAAAGCGCAGTCCCCCGTACACGCGATAGGAAATCCCGGCAGTGAACAACGCGTGTTCGAACACGCGGGACTGCGCGTTCGAGCGGTACAGCAGCGCCATGTCGGACAGTGCCACGCCCTCGTTGTGAAGCTGGCGCACCTCGTCGACGATGTAGGCGGCTTCCTCGACGTCGGTCATGGCCTCGTACACCCGCAGCGGTTCGCCGCTGCCCTCCGAGGTCCACAGGTTCTTGCCCAGCCGGGTGCGGTTGTGGCGGATCAGCGCGTTGGCCGCATCGAGGATGTTGCCGTGGCTGCGGTAGTTCTGCTCGAGTTTGATGACCTTCTCGATACGGAAGTCCCTCTCCAGATCGAGCATGTTGCCGGCGTGCGCCCCGCGGAACGCATAGATGGACTGATCGTCGTCGCCGACAGCGAAAATGGTGTTGTTCGGGCCGGCCAACAGCTTCAGCCAGTGGTACTGCAGCCGGTTGGTGTCCTGGAACTCGTCCACCAGGATGTGCTTGAAGCGCCCGCGGTAATGGTCCCGCAGCAGTTCGTTCCTGCCCAGCAGTTCGTAGCAACGCAGCAGCAGTTCGGCGAAATCCACCACGCCTTCGCGATTGCATTGCGCCTCGTAGGATTCGTATACCGTCAGCAGCCGGCGCGAGAAGTCGTCGGGCGTGTCCACTTGCGCCGCCCGCAAGCCCTGCTCCTTGGCTGAGTTGATGAAGTTCTGCGCCTGCCGCGGCGGGTACTTTTCGTCGTCCACGTTCATCGCCTTCATGACCCGCTTGACCACCGCCAGTTGATCGGCGGAATCGAGGATCTGGAAGGTCTGCGGCAATCCGGCGTCGCGGTAGTGTGCGCGCAGGATGCGATTGCACAGTCCGTGGAAAGTGCCGACCCACATGCCGCGGGTGTTGATCGGCAGCATCGCCGAAATGCGGGTGAGCATTTCGCGCGCGGCCTTGTTGGTGAAGGTAACCGCAAGAATTCCCAGCGGCCCGATCTGGCCGGTCTGGATCAGCCAGGCGATGCGGGTAGTAAGTACGCGGGTCTTTCCCGAGCCGGCGCCGGCAAGGATCAGCGCGGACTGGTGCGGGAGCGTGACGGCTTCGAGCTGCTGGGGATTCAGACCTTCGAGAATCGACATTCGGGAAACGAGGGCAGGTGCGGTTTCGATCCCGAATTATAAGTGAAGCGCACGTCGATACATTTGACCACCGGGAACACCGGGAAAATCTGAATCGGGCACATCGTCATCAAGACATCGAACAATGGCAGGGACCTAACGACCCGGTGTGTTTCGTTCAATTCCTCTCTCCGTGTTCCCCGTGGTTCAGATTTTCAATTCCCGCGCTTTGCGGCTTTCTCCGACCAGGTCTTGTAACAGAGGCGTCACAATGAGCTGCATAACCAATTCCATTTTCGCGCCCGGCACGACGATCGTGTCCGGCCGCGACTGGAACGCATCGTCGATCAGCGCCGCGTTGACGCGCTCGTGCTCGAAGATGCCTTCGAAGGTTATGCGCACAGCCGTGGTGCCGGCGTCGGATGAACCGGTGACGGCGATGATCGGGTATTTTCGAGGCATGCGAACACGGAAGGGATTGCAAGGCGGGCGCGCCTCGAGTGCGCACACCGAAACGCACGGCCGCCGGTTTCCCGGCGGCCGCGGTTCCAAAAAATTACTGCAGTGAAGCGATCGGCTCCAGTTTGGGATTGATCTGCTTCAGCCGTGCGCCGAGCAAGTTGGCTTCCAGCTCGCTGGGAAAGCCGGCGATGCGTACCAGGTAACCCGGGCCCTCTTCGCGAGCCTGTTTCTCGATGTGCGCCGGGTAACCTTCGCGGCGCAGGCTGTCGTACAGCGACAGCGCTTGGATCTGGTTCGCATACTTGGCCAGGTTGAGCTTCCAGAGGCCGCCCCTGCGAAGCGCGCCCCCGCCGTCCGGGATCTCGGTTTCGGCAGCCCAGATCTTGAGTTGTTCGATCTGGACAGGCTCGATCTTCCCGGCGCCGCTTCTCGGCGCCTGCAGGAAAGTGAGCGCGTCTTTCATTTCCTGCGGCGGCTCCACCGATTTTTCGGGAACGCGGGCGACGCTGACCTTGCCGTCGATCAGTACCAGCACCTCCCGGTCGGCGAGTTTCTTGCCCCAAATGTCGGCGGCGTTGAGCCTGGCGATCAAAGTGGCGAACTGGACCGTCACTTCCCTTTCCGTGCCCGACTCCGGTGCGGTGGTGAAGCGGAAAGCGCCCGCGAACACTCTGAGCGTGGCGCTGAGGAAATTCTTCGCCTGGCGTTGCGCCAGTTTGGCAATCTGCAGCCACCCGTTTTCGCCCAGCTTGACCAGACTGCCGTCCCCAAGCCGCAGCAGCAGGCGCGAATTGGACCCGGTGGCGATTTCGTCCCGCGCCTTCAGTTCGGTGCCGGCGGTGAGCGGCTCACGCTGGCCGTCACGGATCAGCCAGGCCGGTAACTGGACGCCTTCGACCACGGCGTCGGGAGCCGCCTGCAACGGCATGGCGGCGGCTATCAAAAGAGCAGCGATCCCTGCGCGAATGAGCATGATGAGTTCCCCCTGCAGTGCCAAGTTTACGCCGACAGATACGGCCTGAAACACCCAACGGATGCGGGGCCGAACGCTATAATCCGCCTTTTTGAGGCTTTGGTTTCATTCATCATGCAGCCGCAATATAAGCCCGCCGCCATCGAGCAGCAGGTCCAACAAGAGTGGGCGGACAAGAAATCCTTCCGCGCGATCGACGCCTCGCACAAACCCAAGTATTACTGCCTGTCGATGTTCCCCTATCCGTCGGGGAAGCTGCACATGGGCCACGTGCGCAATTACACCATCGGCGATGTGCTGTCGCGCTACTACCGCGTGCGCGGCTACAATGTGCTGCAGCCGATGGGCTGGGACGCATTCGGGCTGCCCGCAGAAAACGCGGCCATGGCCAACAACGTGCCGCCGGCAAAGTGGACCTACGACAATATCGCCCACATGAAGAAGCAGCTCAAGTCGCTGGGCTTCGCCATCGACTGGGAACGCGAGCTCGCGACTTGCCGGCCGGACTACTACCGCTGGAACCAGTGGTTGTTCCTGCGCATGCTGGAGACGGGACTGGCCTACAAAAAGACCGGCACGGTGAACTGGGACCCGGTGGACCAGACCGTGCTCGCCAACGAGCAGGTGATCGACGGCCGCGGCTGGCGCACCGGCGCTCTGGTGGAAAAGCGCGAGATCCCCATGTATTACCTGGCGATCACGCGCTACGCCGAAGAGCTGCTGTCCTCGCTCGACCGGCTTCCCGGCTGGCCCGAGCGCGTGAAAACCATGCAGGCCAACTGGATCGGCAAGAGCTTCGGCGTGCGGCTGGCCTTCCCGTACGTGCTCGATGGCAAGGCCGGAAAGCTCTGGGTGTTCACCACCCGCGCCGACACCATCATGGGCGTGACTTTCGTCGCGGTTGCCGCGGAGCATCCTCTCGCTGCCGAGGCGGCCAGGCGCAATCCCAGGCTCGCCGAGTTCGTCGAGGAATGCAAACGCGGCGGCGTGCAGGAAGCCGAGATCGCCACCCAGGAAAAGAAGGGCATGCCCACCGGCATATTCGTGGAGCATCCGCTGACCGGCGAGAAAATCGAGGTGTGGGTCGGTAATTACGTGCTGATGAGCTACGGCGACGGCGCGGTGATGGGCGTGCCCGGCCACGACGAGCGCGATTTCGCCTTTGCCAGGAAGTACGGTCTGCCGATCAGGCAGGTGATCGACGTTGAGGGCCGGCCGTATTCGCTGGACGCGTGGCAGCCCTGGTACGCCGACTACGGCGTGTGCGTGAACTCCGGCAAGTACGGCGGCATGTCGTATCAGCAGTCGGAGGACGCGATCGCGGCGGACCTCAAGGGGAAAGGCGTTGGCGAAAAACAGGTGACATGGCGCCTGCGCGACTGGGGAATTTCGCGCCAGCGCTACTGGGGCTGCCCGATCCCGATCGTGCATTGCGATTCCTGCGGCGACGTACCGGTGCCCGACGACCAGCTGCCGGTGCTGCTGCCGGAGGACTGCGTGCCGGACGGCAGCGGCAATCCGCTCAACAAGCGGCCGGATTTCCTCAACACTGCCTGTCCGAAGTGCGGCAAGCCGGCCAAGCGTGAGACCGACACCATGGACACCTTCGTGGATTCGTCCTGGTACTTCCTGCGCTTCGCCTGCGCCGACCAGCACGGAAGCATGGTGGATGAGCGGGTGAACTACTGGCTGCCGGTGGACCAGTACATCGGCGGCATCGAGCACGCGATCCTGCACCTGCTGTACTCGCGCTTCTGGACCAAGGTGATGCGCGACTTCGGGCTGGTGAAGCTGGACGAGCCGTTCACCCGGCTGCTGACCCAGGGCATGGTGCTGAACGAAATTTTCTTCCGCAAGACCGACGGCGGCCGCATCCAGTATTTCAATCCCGGCGACGTCCAGCTCGAGATGGACGGCCAGAGAAAGCGCACCAGTGCCGTGCTCAAGTCCGACGGCAAATCGGTCGAGTCCGGCGGCATCCGCACCATGTCGAAGTCGAAGAACAACGGCGTGGATCCGCAGTCGCTGATCGATCAGTACGGCGCCGACACGGCGCGGTTTTTCATGATGTTCACCTCGCCGCCCGAGGACACGCTGGCGTGGAACGACGAGGGCGTGGAGGGCGCCTACAAGTTCCTGCGCCGTTTGTGGAAGTTCGCGCACGACAACCAGGCATCGATCAGGGATGGGAAGGCGCGCGGCATGGACGGCGTCCCCAAGGATGCGAGGCACGATCTGCATCAGCACCTGCAGCAGGCCAACTTCGACTACGAGCGCAAGCAGTTCAACACCGTGGCGTCGGCCACCCACAAGATACTGAACCGGCTGGACGGCGACGCGGTTGCCGCGACGCCGGCTGCGGCGCGCGCTTCGCTGTTGCACGAGGGCATGGGGATACTTTTGCGATTGCTGGCGCCGATCACGCCGCATGTGGCGCAGACGCTGTGGCGCGAGCTGGGTTACGGCGCCGACATCCTCGATGCGCCCTGGCCGGATGTGGATGAGGCCGCGCTGGTACAGGACGAGATCGACCTGGTGCTGCAGGTCAACGGCAAGCTGCGCGGCAACATCCGGGTGGCGCGCACCGCGGACCGCGCCGCGATCGAGCGGCTG
>JBGQGT010000124.1:0-6619 GCA_041497595.1 Gammaproteobacteria bacterium | reverse complement strand
CGCTGTTCGTCCTGGCTGCCTATCTCATCGGCTCGGTTTCCTTCGCGGTGGTGGTGAGCTGGTTCTTCGGGCTGCCGGATCCGCACACCTACGGCTCGGGCAACCCGGGGGCGACCAACGTTTTGCGCACCGGGAAGAAGGCCGCGGCGGTGCTGACGCTGATCGGCGATGCGGCGAAGGGCGCGGTCGCGCTGTGGCTGGCGCAGCAATTTGCGCCACGGTTCGGTGTCGGCGAACCAGCGCTCGCTGCGGTGGCGCTCGCGGCGTTTCTCGGGCATTTGTTCCCGCTGTATTTCCGCTTCCGGGGCGGCAAAGGGGTCGCCACCGCGGCGGGCATTCTGCTGGCGATGGACTGGCGCATCGCGCTGACGCTGCTGGTGGTGTGGGTGCTGGTCACCGTGGTCTCGCGTTATTCGTCGCTGGCGGCGATCATCGCGGCGGCCTTGTCTCCGCTCGCTTCTTGGCACTTTCTCGGCTGGGGGCCGATGACCTGGGCGGTGCTGGTGATCGCGGTACTGCTGGTATGGCGCCACCGCGGCAACATCGAAAGGCTGCTCGCAGGCGACGAGAGCAGGATCAGGCTCTCGAAACGGTCTTAAGCTCCTCGAGGTCCCAGCGCGCCCGCACCGTGAATCCTTTTTCGGCAGGCGCGCCGGCCGCGAGACGCAGCGCGCCGGCGAAAGCGATCATTGCCCCGTTGTCGGTGCAAAGATCCTGCGGCGGGTAAAACACCTCGAAGCCCTCGCGTTCAGCCTTCTTCGACATCGCCTCGCGCAACGGGCGATTGGCGCCGACTCCGCCGGCAACCACCAGTTGATCCAGTCCTTCACTGGTGACGGCGCTGACCGACTTGGCGACCAGGACTTCGACGATCGCCTGCTGAAACGATGCGGCGATGTCGGCTTTGGTGTGACTGTCCGGATCGGCCCCGCGCACCAGCGTCAGCACCGCGGTTTTCAATCCGGAAAAACTGAAATTCAGATCACCGCTGGCGAGCATCGGCCGCGGCAGCTTGAAGCGCCTGGGATTGCCGGATTGCGCCATTTGCGACAACGCAGGTCCGCCGGGGTAGGGCAAGCCCAGCAGCTTGGCAGTCTTGTCGAAGGCCTCGCCGGCGGCGTCGTCCACCGTCTCGCCGAGCAATCGGTACTTGCCCACCGCGTCCACCCGCATCAGTTGTGTATGGCCGCCGGAAACCAGCAAAGCGATGAAAGGAAAATGCGGCGCCGGGCTGGCGAGCAGCGGCGAGAGCAGGTGGCCTTCGAGATGGTGCAGTCCGATCACCGGCACGTTGAGCGCATAGCCTAGGCTCGCTGCCACGGCTGCGCCCACCAGCAGCGCGCCTGCCAACCCCGGTCCCTGGGTGTAGGCGATCGCGTCGATATCGGCAAGACGGCGCCCGCAGCGCTCCAGCAGCTGCCGGGTCAAAGGCAAAAGCCTGCGCACGTGATCGCGGGACGCGAGTTCCGGCACCACCCCGCCGTACTCGGCGTGCATCGCCACCTGTGAGAAAAGCGTATGACCGAGCAGCCCAGCCCCGGTGTCGTAGAGGGCGACCCCGGTTTCATCGCAAGAGGTTTCGATCCCGAGAACCAGCATAAGACATTGAGTTAAAGGGGAATGGTCGGGCGTGACAGGCGTATCCGGGCACTGCGCGGCGCCGGGCGCAAGGTCGGCCAATCGCCTGGTTGTATTTGCAAATCAGGGGATTATTGCTAGAATGCGCCCCTTCGTTTTGGCCGACAACTTTCAGGACTGCTTTACTTCACTTTCTATGCCTACGATTCGCGTCAAGGAAAACGAACCGTTTGAAGTGGCCATGCGCCGCTTCAAGCGCACGGTGGAAAAAACCGGTCTGCTGACCGAACTGCGGGCGCGCGAATTCTACGAGAAGCCCACCGCCGAGCGCAAACGCAAGCTCGCTGCCGCCATCAAGCGCCATCACAAGCGCCTGCGCAACCAGCTCCTTCCGCCCAAGCTCTATTGAGCAATCCTGTGAAGGGTGAACAGTGAAGGGTGAAGGGTAAGACCTTCACCCTTTTCGCTTCTACTCTTCACGCATTCACCCTTTACCCTTCACATGTCATTAAAGGCCCGGATCACCGACGACATGAAAACCGCGATGCGCGCGAAGGATGCGCAGCGCTTGTCCGCCATCCGTTTGCTGCTCGCGGCGATCAAGCAGCGCGAGGTGGACGAGCGCAAGGACATGAGCGATGCCGACGTGATGTCGGTGATCGAGAAGATGATCAAGCAGCGGCGCGATTCGATCGAGCAATTCCAGAAGGGCGGGCGCCAGGACCTGGTCGATATCGAGCAATTTGAGGTGTCGGTATTGCAGGCCTACATGCCGCAGGCTCTGTCCGATGCCGAGGTCGAGGCGGCGGTTGCCGCCGCCATCCAGTCGAGCGGCGCCAAGGGCATGGCGGACATGGGCAAGGTCATGGCCGCGCTCAAACCCCAACTGGTGGGGCGCGCCGAAATGGGCAAAGTATCGGCGCTGGTCAAGGCGAAATTGTCGGGGTAACGCCGACCCGGGGCGCGCTGGCGCGCCTTCCCGCTCCGGGTCACTTCGCGGCTTGCGGGTCCGGGATGCGCCGAATCAGCCGTGGCGTCGGCCCAAGTCAGGCCGCGGTGATCGGGCAAGTGGTTCAAAGATAATACGAAATCGCCTGATTTCGGCGATCGCGGCTTTCCCGGAAATCCGTGGAAAGTAACCTATAATTCTTCGAAAGCCCCGAGGAGCTCCGCTGACGGCGACAAGCCCCGGTTGGCAGGGGAACCGAGCGCGAGACGATCCCGACGAAATGATTCCACAGTCCTTCATCCAGGACCTCCTCAACCGCGTGGATATCGTGGACTTGATCGAGTCCTACGTGCCGCTCAAGCGGGCCGGATCCAACTATGCCGCCCGCTGCCCCTTCCACAGCGAGAAATCCCCGTCGTTCACGGTGAGCCCCGCCAAGCAGTTCTATCACTGCTTCGGATGCGGCGCGCACGGCACCGCGATCAGCTTTCTGATGGAGTACCAGGGCATGGGCTTCGTCGACGCGGTCAAGGAACTGGCCGGTCGTGCCGGCATGACCGTGCCCGAGCAGGTCGCCGACCCGCGCCAGAAGGAAAAGGCCGAGGCCGCCGAAGATCTGAGCGAGGTCATGCTCAAGGCGGCGCACTACTACAAGGCGCAGCTCAAGACCTCGGAGCGCGCGGTGGCGTATCTGAAGGGCCGCGGGCTCAGCGGCGAAATCGCCGCCCGCTATGGCCTCGGTTACGCCCCCGACGGCTGGCAGAACCTGGAGGCGGTGTTCGCCGACTATCAGTCGAAGTCGCTGAGCGAAGCCGGGCTGGTGATTGTGAACGAGCAGGGGCGGCGCTACGACCGCTTCCGCGACCGCATCATGTTTCCGATCCACAGTCAGCGCGGCGTGATCATCGGCTTCGGCGGGCGCATCATCGATCAGGGCGAGCCCAAGTATCTGAACTCGCCGGAAACGCCCCTGTTCGAAAAAGGCCGCGAGCTTTACGGCCTGTTCCAGGCGAGAACCGCAATCCGCGATGCGGAAAAAGTGATCGTGGTCGAGGGCTACATGGACGTCGTCGCGCTCGCCCAGTATGGGGTCGGCTACGCCGTCGCCACGCTCGGCACGGCGACCACGCCCTGGCAGGTGCAGAAGCTGCTGCGGCAGAGCGATGACGTGATCTACTGTTTCGACGGTGACGAAGCCGGGCGGCGCGCCGCCTGGCGCGCGCTCGAGAACAGCCTGGCGCAGTTGCAGGACGGCAAGCAGGTGCGCTTCCTGTTCCTTCCTGCCGAAGACGATCCGGACAGCTTCGTGCGCAGCCACGGCAAGGAAGCGTTCGAATTGCTCTTGCAGCAGGCGCAGCCGCTGTCGGAGTTTCTGATGCAGCAACTGGCCTCGCGGGTGGACATGCGCACCGCGGAGGGCAGGGCCAAGTTCCTTCAGGACGCCAAGCCGCTGGTCAAGCAGGTGACCGCGCCGATGTTGTCGCTGGTTCTGCGCAAGCAAGTCGCGGAACTGGCCGGTGTTGCCCAGTCCGAACTCGAACACGGTTTCGAGATCAAAGTAGTTGCGCGAGGCCGGGCCCCGGAGCGGCGCACTTCGGTAAAGCCTTCGCTCACCCGGCTACTCTCCGAGATGCTGGTTTTCCGTCCCTCTCTTGCAGCGCTGGCAGATTCCACCCAGCTTCAAGCCAACGCCGATCTTGCCTCGATCGAGCTGCCGCCGGCGGAACTGGCGCTGTTCGAACAGCTGCTTGAACTCTGCCGCAGCCGCCCCGACCTGCGCAGCGCCGCCGAACATTTTCGTGGCGGCGAGTTCGAAGGCCTGGCGCGCGAGATCGAGGTGGGCAGCCTGCGCTGGGAACGCATGGAAGACGAGGCGTTGGAGGCGGAATTTACCGGCGCCTGGGCGCGGCTCACTGAACGGTTCCGCCATGTACGCATCACGCTGCTGCTGGAGAAGAGCAAGCGCCAACGCTGGACGCCGGAAGATGAGGAACAGTTCCGGCGTTTGCAGCAACATACGGCGGCAGAATGAAGGCGCGGGGCGAGTCCGGTATAATGCGCGGTTGTTTTTTGCTCGCCGTTTTTTAAGCAGTCGTTTCTAAAGGACCAAGGGACATGGCAAGAGAAAGACGCAAAGACCAGGTCAAGGTGCAGGTGCAGGCTCAGCAGCCCATCGATGCTGAAGCCAGGCGCATGCGCCTCAAAAACCTGATCGTCCTCGGCAAGGAGCGCGGCTATCTCACTTACGCGGAGATCAACGACCATCTCCCGGACGACATGCTGGATGCCGAGCAGATCGAGAACATCATCAGCATGATCAACGACATGGGCATCCAGGTTTACGACGAGGCGCCGGATGCCGAAACGCTGCTGATGAACGAGGCCACGCCGGCCGTGGTTCCCGATGAAGACGTGGTCGAGGAGGCGGAGCAGGCGCTTTCCACCGTCGATTCCGAATTCGGGCGCACCACCGATCCGGTGCGCATGTACATGCGCGAGATGGGCTCGGTCGAACTGCTGACGCGCGAGGGCGAAATCGAGATCGCCAAGCGCATCGAGGACGGCCTGAAGCACATGATCCATGCCATTTCGGCCTGCCCGACCACGATCGCCGAAATCCTCAACCTGGCCGACAAGATCGATCGCGAGGAAATGCGCATCGACGAAGTGGTGGACGGCCTGGTCGACCCGAACGCGCTGGCACAGGCGCTGGCCGAGGAAGTCACCGACGAGCAACTGGAAGAGGATCTCGAGGCCGAAACCGAAGAGGACGACGACGGCGCCGCGGTGCAGAACGCCAGCATGCTCAAGCTCAAGGCCGATGCCGGCGAACGCTTCGCCAAGATTCGCGTGCTCTACAACAAGATGATGAAGGCGCTGGCGAAGAACGGCTCGCGCAGCCGCCCTTATCTGAAGACGCAGGAGGAGATCTCCGCCGAGCTGATGCTGATCCGCTTTTCCGCAAAGCAGGTCGAGGCCTTGTGCGACGGCCTGCGCAGGCTGGTGGATGAGGTGCGCTCTTACGAGCGCTCGATCACTGAGCTGTGCGTGGAGAAGTCCGGCATGCCGCGCTCCTATTTCATCAAGACCTTCCCCGGCAACGAGGAGGATCTCAACTGGGTCGGCCGCGAAGTGACCGGGCGCAAGCCTTACAGCGAGGTGCTGGCCCGTTTTGCGCCGGCGATCCTGGAACAGCAACAGGCGCTGATCGATCTGCAAAAGCGTGTCGGCATCCCGGTCAAGGACCTGAAGGAAATCAACCGCCAGATGTCCACCGGCGAGGCCAAGGCGCGCCGCGCCAAGCGCGAAATGACCGAGGCCAACCTGCGCCTGGTGATTTCGATTGCCAAGAAGTACACCAACCGCGGACTGCAGTTCCTCGACTTGATCCAGGAAGGCAACATCGGCCTGATGAAGGCGGTGGACAAGTTCGAATACCGCCGCGGCTACAAGTTCTCGACTTATGCGACCTGGTGGATCCGCCAGGCGATCACGCGCTCGATCGCCGACCAGGCGCGCACCATCCGCATTCCGGTGCACATGATCGAGACCATCAACAAGATGAACCGCATTTCGCGCCAGATTCTGCAGGAAACCGGACAGGAACCGGATCCGGCGACGCTAGCGGTGAAGATGGAAATGCCCGAGGAAAAGATCCGCAAGATCCTCAAGATCTCGAAAGAACCGATCTCGATGGAAACGCCGATCGGCGACGACGACGATTCGCATCTGGGCGACTTCATCGAAGACCAGGCCACCATGGCGCCCTCGGACGCCGCGGTCTACACCAGCCTGCGCGATGCCACCAAGGAAGTGCTGGACACGCTCACCCCGCGCGAAGCCAAGGTACTGCGCATGCGCTTCGGCATCGAGATGAACACCGACCACACGCTCGAGGAAGTCGGCAAGCAGTTCGACGTCACGCGGGAACGCATACGCCAGATCGAGGCGAAGGCGCTGCGCAAGCTGCGCCACCCGTCGCGCTCCGAGCGCCTGCGCAGCTTCCTCGACACCGAGAGCTGAGCAGAATCCCCCTCGCAAGCGGCGGCCTTCACCCCGCTATAATTCGTGCCGCGGGTCTGTAGCTCAGTT
>JBGQGT010000123.1:0-6644 GCA_041497595.1 Gammaproteobacteria bacterium | reverse complement strand
GTATTTCAGCACGCTTTCGCAAGTGAACGTGGTGTACGGATCGCTCACCACGGCCATCGTGGTGCTGCTCAGCCTGGAGATCGTGGCCACGCTGCTGTTGCTGGGTGCGCAGGTGATCGCAGAATACGAGCGCATCGGCACGGTCGATGCGAAGGCGCCGCCGACGGCGATGCGCACCGAGGAGGTGGAAGACAAGTCGGCGCCCGTTAACTGAAGATGGGTTGAACAGGCCGCCTGTCGCTATTCCTGCAGGTCGAGCGCCCTTGCACCTGGTGGTGATAGCGCCAGCCCTTTTTTCGAAGTGCACGGACTAAGCTGGAACAAAAATCAAATAGTGGGGACAAAGGGATAGACTCCTATGGGTGAGGCGTTAATGCGTTTAGTGTGAAGGGGGAAGAGCAGGAATTGAGTGATTCAGTGATTGAAACGCGTTTTCTTAATCACCCAATCGCTGAATCGCCCAATCCCAAAGATATGGAAGCATGGAAATGAGGCAATCGTTGGGAATTAGCAGACTAATTGGGGTGGCGGTGGGCTTCGTGGTCGTCGGGCTGGCGTCCATGGGCGCGGGGAGTGCTTGCGCCGAGGAGGTCGACGCGCATTCTGCGGCATTGCTGAGCGCCCGGTACGAAGCGTTGCGGAATCAGCTCAGCCACAACCTGTTTCGGAGGCCGCTTTACCTGGAATCCAGTGAGATCCCGGGCGGGGTTTCGGGCGACGTTTTTGCGCTCGTCGATTACCCGTTTTCCACGGCAAAAGCAGCGCTGAACGGGCCGGCGCAATGGTGCGACATTTTGATTTTGCATCTGAATACCAAATACTGCCGCGCCTCGACGGCCGGCCCCGGCAGCGTCCTCAATGTCGGCATCGGCAGGAAATACGACCAGCCGCTGGATAAAGCCTATCGGGTGGATTTTGCCTACCGTGTCGTCGCCGACACGCCGAATTACCTGAAGGTAAGGCTCGATGCGGACACCGGACCGCTGAGCACGCGAAACTACCGGATTGTCTTCGAGGCCATTCCGCTGGAAAGCGGCCGGACGTTCATCCACCTGACCTATTCGTATGCCTACGGAATTGCGGGACGTCTTGCATTGCAAACCTATCTCCGGACCCTCGGCAGCAGCAAGGTAGGCTTCACGGTCGTGGGTACGCAATCCGACGGGCAGCCCCGCCATGTCGGCGGATTGCGCGGCGTCGTGGAACGCAACAGCATGCGCTATTACCTCGCCGTCGAAGCCTTCCTCGGCGCCTTGTCCGCGCCGCCCCCGGCGCAAATCGAGAAGCGGCTTCACGACTGGTTTGACGCCGTCGAGCGCTATCCGCTGCAATTGCATGAAATAGAACGAAGCGACTACCTCGAGATGAAGCGCAGAGAGTATTCGCGTCAGCAGGCCGATCTCGGGGTGACAACGAAACTCGCGCTGCACAATTGACGATCGCCGCGCCGCGAAGGACCGAACGGCGGTGATCAAGCGATTCGGTGATTGAAATGCATCTTTTTTTTGCCTAATCACCTAATTACAGTTCACCCGTCACCCATCACCCATCACCCATCACCCATCACCCGGCACCCGTCACCCATCGCCCAATCGCGGCGTCCGGTCGGGCTGGATGGATGACCAGTGATCCCTTATAGTTCGTTACGTGGCAACCGTAACGGCTTTCGAACGACTCAATCCTGCGCAGCGCGCGGCGGCGCGCTTCGGCGCCCGCGACGAGAGCGGCGGATTCCGCGCAGGGCCCTTGCTCATTATCGCCGGGGCGGGCACCGGCAAGACCAACACGCTGGCGCACCGGGTCGCGCACCTGATTTTGGAGGGAGTCGGGCCGGAACGCATCCTGCTGCTCACCTTCACGCGCCGCGCGGCGCAGGAGATGACGCGGCGCGCGCAGCGGATCGTCGCGGCGGTGCTGGCGGAAAAGACCGGCCGAGGCGGCGCGGGAGCCGAGTTCGCGGTGAAGCTGCCCTGGTCGGGAACGTTCCACTCCATCGCCAACCGGCTCATCCGGCGCCATGCGGCCCGGGTCGGGCTCGATGCGAATTTCAGCGTGCTCGATCGCGGCGACGCGGCCGACCTGATGGACGTGGTACGCCACGAACTGGGCCTGTCCAGGGGCGAGAAGCGCTTTCCGCGCAAGGACACCTGCCTCGCCATCTATTCGCACCGGGTCAATACCCAGGCGCCGCTTGCCGATACGCTGGCCACGGTATTCCCGTGGTGTGCGGCCTGGGAGGAAGAACTCATCGGGCTGTATCGCGCCTACGTGGAGCGCAAGCTCGCCAACCAGGCGCTCGACTACGACGACCTGCTGCTGTACTGGCACGCGATGGCCTCCGACCGCTCGCTCGCCTGGGAGATGGGCGCGCAGTTCGACCAGGTCCTGGTGGACGAATACCAGGACACGAATGCGCTGCAGGCCGAAATCCTCAAGGCGCTGCGGCCCACCGGCGCGGGCGTCACCGTAGTAGGAGACGATGCGCAGTCGATCTACTCGTTTCGCGCCGCCACGGTCGAGAACATCCTCGGCTTTCCGGCGCAATACGCGCCGGCGGCCACCGTGGTGACTCTTGAAGAGAACTATCGCTCGACGCAGGGCGTGCTGGATGCGGCGAACGCGCTGATTGCAGAAGGCGGCCGCCAGTACCGCAAGACACTGCACGCCACGCGTGGCGCCGGAGAGCGGCCGTGCTATGTGACGGTGGCGGACGATCAGGCGCAGGCGGACTACGTGGTTACACGGGTGCTGGAGACGCGCGAGCGAGGGGTGGCGCTCAAGCGCCAGGCGGTGCTGTTCCGCAACTCGCACCACAGCGACGTGCTGGAACTCGAGCTGGTCCGGCGCAACATCCCCTACGTGAAATACGGCGGCCTGAAATTCCTCGAAGCCGCGCACGTCAAGGACATGCTGGCGGTGCTGCGTTGGGCGGACAATCCGAAGAACCGTGTCAGCGCGTTCCGCGCCCTGCAGCTCCTGCCGGGCATGGGGCCGGCGAACGCGGGGCGCTGCTACACGCATTTTGAAGCCGCGGGCCACGACTGGCGCGCGCTCGCCGCGTTTAATGCGCCGCCGCTCGCCGCCGAGGCGTGGCCACCGTTCGCGGCACTCATGGTGTCGCTCGCGCGGCCCGACGGACCGTGGCAGGGGCAAGTCGGCCGGCTGCGCGAATGGTACGAGCCGCACCTGGAGCGCCTCTACGAAGCGGCGCAGGTGCGTGCCGGCGACCTCTTGCAGCTCGAGCGAATCGCGCCGCAATTTTCGACAAGGGAGCGTTTCCTCACCGAACTCGCGCTCGATCCGCCGCAGGCGAGCAGCGACCTTGCCGGCGCGCCGCTGCTGGACGAGGACTACCTCGTGCTCTCCACCATCCACTCGGCCAAGGGCCAGGAGTGGGACGCGGTGCACGTGCTCAACGTGGCTGACGGAAATTTTCCGTCGGAATTCGCCACCGGCGACGCCGGGCAGATCGAGGAAGAGCGCCGCCTGCTGTACGTGGCGATGACGCGGGCGAAGACCGATCTTCACGTCATTGCGCCGCTGCGCTACTACGTTACCCAGCAGCCGCGCCGGGGCGATGCCCATGTGTACGGCGCCCGGAGCCGCTTCATGACCCGCAAGGTACTGGCGCAGTTCCAGGAAGTGACCTGGCCTACGGCCGAGGCGGGCGCCGGCGCGCCGCTCCAAGTTGCTGCCCCGGTGGATGTGGCCGGGAAGCTGCGGGGGATGTGGAGTTAGGCGCAATGACGAGTGACGGGTGACGGTAAAACGGCGAAGGGTGAATGAGTGAAGGGCGGGAAATGCAGTGACAAGTGACAAGTGACCAGTGACGTGGGTCAACGGCGAGGGACGAGGGAAAGGCGAGCCCAAGCCCCGAGGCCGCCTCCAACACAACACGGGGTCACGGTGGATTCAACTACAAAGTGCACCACCGAGGGCTTTGAGGACGACCTCGTAGGGTGTTCGAAATCCGAGGTACTTGCGAGGCCGATTATTGAGCGCGTGAACGACGAAGGCAAACTCATGTCGGAGGGCAGGTCATATGGAAATCCCACGGAAGTCACGAGAGCGGCGAGGAATTGCATGACCGCGTTCGAAATGCAGTTCGCTGTCATTTCGAAGAGGGCAAAGAACCCAGGATGATCCGCCTTCACTTCGTGCGGGACGAACTGATTGCCGGATGAAGCTCCCCCGCGACCTCTCCGGCATTGACCTGGCGATGGCGCTTTCCGGAATCGGCTACCGGATTACCAGGCAGACCGGAAGCCACCTCCGCCTCACTCTGGAAACGCCCACGCAACAAGGCTGCACAGAATGAGACTTGCCGGAGTAACGTCTGTAGCCTAAAATATGCGCCCCACTCGAAGTCACCGCAGGGATACCAGGATGAAAACGACTATTCTTCAGTTTCTGAGAAACAACGGCGAGCAGCTGGACGCCGAGATTGCCAAGGCGCTCCACATGCCCAAGACACTGGTTCTAAACCACATTTCGCAGCTTTCATCTGCGGGAGAAGTAATCTGCTGCCAGGTGACACGATACTTCGGCGGAAAGCCGATCGAGGGCGTGAGTTGCCGCCTGTCCGCCTACGTGCCGCCGCGGGCCTCCGGGCCCAAGCCCGGAGCGAAGCGAGGCACCGTCACTGATGTAAATGTCGCATGAGGCACTGATCGATCTACGCAACGCCTCGCCTCACATCGAGTGCAAGCGAATCTGAGCGTACATGGATGAAATGAAACGGGCACCGGTTGGTGCCCGTTTCTTTTTCATTGCCTGCCCTTGGAGGGCGGCGAGGCACCAGTCCCGGTCCGCTCCTGAACTAGGCCGCAGCCGGACCTTCGATCCCAGCGGCGGTTGGCGCTTGCCCGCACGATGCCGCGTCATGAGATTCTTGGTACAACGCTGGGCAGAAGAATTCGCGGAGCCGTTGAGAAAGCCGAGCGACGAATCAAGAATGCGGCCGGTCACCTAGTAGAGCTGGAAGTCACTGAATCCGAGATTCGGACCTTGGTCGGGGCACGGATTGCCACGAGGCTTTCCACCGGGTCCCCTCCCGTCTAATAAACGACCCATATATGAAGTTCGAGAAAGTCGTTTCGTACGAGTGCGGCGAGCCATGTTTTTTGCGTGCGCTTTTTGAATGAACTCGGATCATGACAGCCTGGACCGTCTACATCGTCCGCTGCGTGGACGGCAGCCTGTATACCGGCATCGCCAAGGATGCCGCGCGGCGCGTTGAAGAACACAATTCGAATGATCTGCTGGCCGCCAACTACACCCGCACCCGGCGCCCGGTCGCGCTGGTGTATCGGGAAGTGGCGGCGACGCGGTCGGCGGCACTGAAGCGGGAGTACGAGATCAAGCAGATGAGCCGGCAGGAGAAGGAAGCGCTTTTTCGGAGTGACTAAGAGAGGAGTGAGGAATCAGGATTCTTCTCAATACCTGCTCGATGGTTACTTGAGGGGTACTGAAAAGAAACGAGTGCTGCGTGCTGCGATGAAACAGTGGCCAGGAGCATGGAAAGAAAAACGGGAGCGGGAGGACAGATGCAACGTATGACAGGTGGCCGCGTGGTCGCAGCGGCGCTCAAGGCCGAGGGTATCGAGCACGTCTTTGGCATCGTGGGGACGCACGACAGTCCGCTCTTCGACGGGGTGTTCGACGACCCGTCGATCCGCGTCGTAACGGTACGCCATGAGCAGGGCGCCGCACTCATGGCGGCAGGCTATGCACGCGCTTCCGGCAAAATCGCCGCGTGCTTCGTGGTGCCTGGGCCGGGCCTCACGAATGCACTGACCGGGATGGGCATGGCCCACTCGGAGTCGGCCCCGATGCTGGTCTTCGGCGGGCAGAACGCGCTGGCACAGCTCGAACGCGAAGGCGGACATTTTCATGAGCTGGCCAATTCGCTGGGTGTGGCCGGCTCGGTGTGCGGTTATGCCACCCGGGTGTCCACCCCGAATGATATTCCAAAAGTGATCCGCGAAGCGATGCGCGCGATGCGTTGCAAGCGTCCGCGGCCGGCCTACATCGAGGTTCCGCTGGATATTCAGAGCGGCGAAGCGGACGTCGCACTGCTGCCGCCCGAGAGGTACAGCCGGCCGGGCGGCGATCCGGCGAGCATCGCACGCGCGGCCGAGGCGCTGAAGTCGGCCAAACGCCCGTTCATCTTCGCCGGGGGCGGCGTGGAAAATGCGGAAGCCACGCAGCCGCTGGTGCGCGTCGCGGAGCTGCTGGGCGCACCGGTGGTGACCAGCGTGTTCGGCAGAGGCGCGATTTCGGACCGGCATCCGCTCGCGCTCGGCGACGGCTGGGGCCGGCTGAATCTGTATGACGAACTGCTCGCGCAGGCGGATCTCGTGCTGGTGGTCGGGTCGCGAATCGACGTTGTCTCCGACGTGAATCTCGGTGCCCGTTTCCCGAACCGGATCGTGCAGGTGGACATCGATCCGCTGGTGGTGGGGCAGCGCCGGCCGGTGGAAGTGGGCATCGTCGGCGACGCCGCCGTGGTGCTCGCTGCGTTGGTCGGACAGCTCGGCGGCGGCAAGGAACGGGCGTGCTGGTTCGACGCGGCGGATTTCCGGCGTCGCAAGCACGCATCGTTGGTGGAGCGCGCCGGCCCGGTGCTGACGCTGATCGAGGAT
>JBGQGT010000122.1:0-6669 GCA_041497595.1 Gammaproteobacteria bacterium | reverse complement strand
TCCTTGACAGTGGCGGGGGCCGGTGGAACGTTGAGCAGGGGCCCCGCTTGCGGGGATGCGACCGTGCAACCGGCCAATAGCGTGTCGACCACCGGCCTTACGCGTGTCTCCGCGGTCAGATCCCCAGAGGGGCCCCTCTTCCGCGCTCCGACACCACGGCGAGGATTCGTAACACAGCATGGCGCCGATTCTCGTCGGGTTTTCAGCCGCGGATCAGCGGAACAGGACACTAGAAGGTCAGCGGCGACCGCGCCGCCGCGGCATGCGACTGGAAGCTTCGGTCTTGAGGCGGCGATACAGCGCCGGCTCGGCGGTCTTCAAATACGAAATCACGGCGACGTCGCCTTTGTTGAGTTTTTTCAGGTCGATCTGGTCCACGTGCACCACGCGCAGCAGTTCCTGCACCGGCTTCGGCATGTTGCGGCCGCTTTCGTAGCGCGAACCGCCGCTCTGGGTCACGCCGATGCGTCCCCAGAATTCCTGTTGATTCATGCCGAGGCGCCGGCGGATACCGCGAGGGTTCTGAATTTTCGCAAGCATTTTCATCTCCAAATGGCCGTAAGGTTGTCTGGTAACCATTGCGGACCGGGGTTGCCGACATGTATTTGTCCCGCGCCACAACCACAAAGTTCCGCATATGACGGGTCATGACAAGCGCCTACCGGCGCCTGATGGAAAACGTCAACGCCCCGCATGGGCGGGGCGTTGACGTGTATCGGATAGCGGGACGTTGGGCGGCGGGGCGTTACTTGGCCACCTGCTTCTCTCTCAACTCGTCCAGGGTCTTGCAGTCGATGCAGAGGGTGGCGGTGGGTCTTGCTTCCAGGCGCTTCAGGCCGATTTCGATGCCGCAGCTTTCGCAGTAGCCATATTCGCCGGCATCGATCTTGGCGATCGTTTCATCGATTTTCTTGATCAGCTTGCGCTCGCGATCGCGATTGCGCAGTTCCAGCGCCATATCCGATTCCTGGCTGGCGCGATCATTCGGATCGGCGAACACCGTCGCTTCGTCCTGCATCGTGTGCACGGTGCGGTCGATGTCCTGCGAGAGCTCGATCTTCAGTTGATTGAGTATTTTCCTGAAGTGCTCAAGCTGCTTCGGACTCATGTAGGCCTCGCCCTTCTTCGGCACATAGGGCTTGATATTCGTGTGAAATTCGGTCGTCATTCGCCAGTTTGGTCCGAAAAAAAATCGCTTTAATAGCAGAAATAGCAGGGGGGTGCAAGCTTAGTTTCAGCGCCGCGAAAACGCAATGCCTTCAGCACCTTCAAATTGACCTTTAACCCCCTGATCGGTATAGTTGCGACCCTCCGGGGTGTAACGCAGCCTGGTAGCGTGCCTGCTTTGGGAGCAGGATGTCGGGAGTTCGAATCTCTCCACCCCGACCAGATAGCGAGAGTCGTGCCCGGTTCAGAGTCGTGCCCGTAGCTCAACCGGATAGAGCACCAGCCTTCTAAGCTGGGGGTTACAGGTTCGATTCCTGTCGGGCACGCCAGTGCACCCCTCGCGGCAAATGTTTCAGTGGTGGCTGTAGCTCAGTTGGTAGAGTCCCGGATTGTGATTCCGGTTGTCGTGGGTTCGAGTCCCATCAGCCACCCCAACTGCGTTTCCTTTCATGATCGTTCTGCGCGACCTGCAACTTCGCCGCGGCATCAAGGTGCTGTTCGAAGGCGCGAGTCTCACCTTCAATCGCGGCCAGAAGATCGGCGTCACCGGCGCCAACGGCAGCGGCAAGTCCAGCCTGTTGGCGCTGCTCCTCGACGAAATTCACCAGGACGCTGGCGAGTTCGAGATTCAGCCCGGGCTGGTGCTCGCGCACGTTGCGCAGGAAACCCCTGCCACCGATCAGGCCGCGATCGAGTACGTGCTCGACGGCGACGCGGAACTGCGGCAACTCGAAGGCGAACTGCTGGCGGCGGAACAGGCGCACAACGGCACGCGCATCGCCGAACTGCACGAAGACATGCAGCGCATCGGCGCTTATTCGGCGCGCGCCCGCGCAGCGCAGCTGATGCATGGCCTCGGCTTCGCGTACTCCGAAATCGACAGGCCGGTCACGCAGTTCTCCGGGGGCTGGCGCGTGCGGCTGAACCTGGCGCGCGCGCTGATGTGCCGTTCGGACATTCTGCTGCTCGACGAGCCGACCAATCACCTCGACCTCGACGCCATCGTCTGGCTCGAGCAGTGGCTTTCCAGCTACCCGGGGACGCTGCTGCTGATCTCGCACGACCGCGATTTTCTCGACGCGATAGCCGACGCCATCTGCCACATCGAAGGCCGGCGCCTGCGACTGTATTCGGGAAACTATTCCGCGTTCGAGACTCAGCGCGCCGCGCAACTGGCGCAGCAGCACGCGACCTACGAGAAGCAGCAGCGCGAAATCGCCCACCTGCAGTCCTTCGTCGACCGTTTCAAGGCCAAGGCCAGCAAGGCGCGCCAGGCGCAGAGCCGCATCAGGGCGCTCGCCCGCATGGAGAAAATCGCCGCCGCGCACGTGGATACGCCGTTCGAGTTCGCGTTTCGGCAGCCCGCGGTTCAGCCCGACCCGGTGCTGACGCTGGACCGGGTCGAAGCCGGCTACGGCGATGTAACCGTCCTGCGCGGAATCCGGCTGACGCTGCGGGCCGGCACCCGGCTGGGATTGCTCGGCCGCAACGGCGCCGGCAAGTCGACGATGATGAAGTTGCTGGCGGGCGCGCTGGCACCGCTTACCGGGGAGCGGGTCGAAGGCAAAGGCCTGCAGATCGGTTACTTCGCGCAGCACCAGCTGGAGCAGTTGCGCCCTGAGGAGAGCCTGCTGTGGCACCTGACGCGGCTGTCGCCCAGGACGCGCGAGCAGGAGCTGCGCAATTTTCTCGGCGGTTTCGATTTCCACGGCGATCAGGTGACTGAGCCGGTGGCGCCGATGTCGGGAGGCGAAAAGTCGCGGCTGGCCCTGGCGCTGATCGTGTGGCAGCGCCCGAACCTGCTGCTGCTGGACGAGCCCACCAACCATCTGGACCTGGAAATGCGCCACGCGCTGACCCTTGGGCTGCAGGATTACGAAGGCGCGCTGGTGCTGGTGTCGCACGACCGCAGCCTGCTGCGCGCGACCACCGACGAATTGTGGCTGGTGGAGAGCGGCACGGTCGAGCCCTTCGACGGCGACCTGGAGGATTACGCCAAACGACTGCGCGCGAAGCAACAGGCCGAAAGCGCCGCCGCAGAGCCCGTGGTCGGCCGCAAGGAGCAGAAACGGCTCGAAGCCGAGGAACGCAACCGGCGTTTTGTCCGGCGCAAACCGCTGCAGGCCCGGCTTAAATCGGCAGAGCGGGAAATCGAGGCGCTGGGGATCGAAAGGACCCGACTTGAAAAGCTGATCGCCTCCCCCGATATGTACGGGGACGGCCGCAAGGAGGATCTGAAGCGCTGCCTGCTGGAGCAGGCACAGGTTACGGCAAAGCTGCACGAGGCGGAGGAGCGCTGGCTGGCTCTGTCCGCCGAGCTCGAGCATTTGACCGCCGGTGGCTAATGTCCTGTTCCGCTGTCATGCGGAACCTGGAACGGGAAATTTCGGTTTTGCTCCAGGGAATCGATTTACATTTAGAAAGGGTCGCTTGTGATCAAACGCGTCGTTCTGTTCCTGATTACCAACCTGGCGGTGGTCTTCGTCCTGAGCATCACCATGAGGCTGCTCGGGGTGGACCGGATGCTCGCCGAATCCGGCGGCGGCCTCGATTTGAACGCGCTGCTGGTGTTCGCCGCCGTGATCGGCTTTGGCGGCGCGTTGATCTCGCTCGCCATGTCCAAGTGGTCGGCCAGGATGATGACCGGCGCCAAAGTCATCGACAGCCCGCGCAGCGAAGCCGAACAGTGGCTGGTGCAGACGGTGCAGCGCCAGGCCCGCCAGGCCGGCATCGGCATGCCCGAGGTGGCGATCTACGATGCGCCGGAGGTCAACGCATTTGCCACGGGAATGAACAAGAACAATGCGCTGGTCGCAGTCAGCGCCGGACTGCTCAACAACATGACCCGCGACGAGGCCGAAGCCGTGCTCGGCCACGAAGTCACCCACGTCGCCAACGGCGACATGGTGACGCTGGCGCTGATCCAGGGCGTGGTGAACACGTTTGTGATCTTTCTGTCGCGCATCATCGGCAACATCGTCGACAAGACCGTTTTCAAGACCGGGCGCGGCCATGGGCCGGCTTTCTGGATCACCTCGATCATCGCCGAGCTGGTGCTCGGCATCCTCGCCAGCATCATCGTGATGTGGTTCAGCCGCCGGCGCGAGTTCCGCGCCGATGCCGGCGGCGCTGCGCTGGCGGGCCGCGACAAGATGATTGCCGCCCTGCAGCGGCTGAAGCAGGCGCACGCGCCTTCGCAACTGCCGGACCAGATCGAGGCGTTCGGCATCAACGGCGGCGAGGGTTGGGGCATCAAGCGCCTGTTCATGTCGCACCCGCCGCTGGACGAGCGCATCGAGGCGTTGCGCGCGCAACGCTGAGCGCCCTCAAGGTAACGAAAATGCCCGCGTGAGCGGGCGTTTTCATTTTCTTCGGTCGCGCGGCTCAGCAGGACGTGACTGAAAGGCCGAGCGTGTTGCCCGCGGTACTGTCGATCAACACCTCTATTGCGCCGGCGCCGGCGTCGCGCCCGCCGGCGAGCGCCGCCAGCAGCGGAAGGCTGCGCGCCGCCGGGTTGTCCCGACGCAGTTGCTCGAGATTGCCGTCCCGCATCCGCGAGGGCGCGCCTGCACCGCCGCTGCGGATCTCGCACGCGGCGGCTGAACGGGGGGTGCGCTCGCGCGTGATCAGCAGGGCGCTCGCGAACGGATGGCGCATCGGGCGCGCGCCCCTCAGCGGTTCGGGATAGGGCAGGTCGTAGGCAATCAGCAGCACGGATTCGTGATTGACGTTGACCTGCGTAGCCGCTTCGATCAGGCCTGCGGCAAAGCTCCAGTCGAACGCGCACAGACTCGTGGACGGCGCGCGCGAGCCGGTGGCGATCCCCCAGTATCCCGAGGAGGCGTTGTGCACGGAATTGTGGAATCGCGTCGGCGAGATCAGGCGGTCGCTGCCTGCAAGCATTGCGCAGATCTCGTTGATGACGTCGCCGTCGCCCCCGGAAGAAGTGAACACGGTCGGCACCGCATCGCCCGGTCTTCCGGCCTGCTCGAGCGCCTGCAGTCCCACCGATATCGACAGCTTCACCACCAGCCCGACGCGCCGGCGTTCCGCCGCCGGCAGCGCCTCGAAGCGCGGCAGGACCAGATCGGCAGGAAAGTAGGGTGCCGAGCCCGCCAGTATTGGCCGGGCCGCTTCCCAGCCGGCAAGTCCGGGGCCGAGGACTCCGACGGCTTCGACGAAGAACTTCAACGTCCTGCGCGTCCCATCACCAGGCTGCAATTGGTTCCGCCGAATCCGAAGGCGTTGCTCATCACCCGGTCGACCGGGCCGGTCTCGTTCTCGAGCAGATAATGCAGGCCCATCGCCGCATCGACGTTGCGCGTGTTCACGCTGCCGGGAAGGAAATCGTTCCCGATCGCCAGCGCCGAGATGATCGCCTCAATCGCGCCGCATGCCCCCAGGGTATGCCCGGTCCAGCCCTTGGTGGAACTGCAGCGGGTTTGCCTGCCGAACAGATCGACCACCGCCTTGTCCTCGGTCGCGTCGTTGGCCGGGGTACCGGTGCCGTGCAGGTTGATGTAATCGATTGCGCCCGGCGCCAGCCCGGCATCCCGCAGAGCGCTTTCCATGGCCAGCCTTGCGCCCAGACCCTCGGGATGCGGCGAGGACATGTGGTAGGCATCGCTGCTCTCGCCGACGCCGAGCAGCGCCACCGCGTCCGCGGCGGAATTCGCCGCGGGTTTCTCGAGCAGGATGAATCCGGCACCCTCGCCGATCGATATGCCGTCGCGCCCGCTGTCGAAAGGCCGGCAATATCCGGCCGAAAGCAGGCCGAGCGAGCCGAAGCCGTAAAGCGTGGTCAGGCACAGGCTGTCCACGCCTCCGACCACCGCGGCGTCGCACAGGCCTGCCGCGATCATGCGCGCCGCCGTGCCGAACGCCTTGGCGCTCGAAGAGCATGCGGTCGAAACCACCAGGGACGGCCCACGCAGGCCGAGATAGGACTGCACGAACCAGGCGACGGAGTACGGGTTGTGCGTGCCGCCGTAGTGAAAGTCCGCGGGCAGCGCGCCGCTGCCTGGGTCGCGGCGGCGATAGGCCAGTTCGGTGGAATGGATCCCCGAGGTGCTGGTGCCGAGGAACACGCCGATGCGGCCGGCGCCGTGCCGTTCCCGTGCCCCCAGCACGGCGTCCTCGAATCCGTCCTGCGTGAGCCCGAGTTGCGCCAGGCGATTATTGCGGCAGTCGAATTCCGCGAGGTCCGGACGCACCGGCAGCAGGTCGGCATCCGCCACCTGACCGACGCAGGTTTCGAGCTGCGCCGTCTCGAAAGCGCACGGAGCCAGTCCGGTGCGGCGCGCGCGCAGCGCATTAACGGTCGCGTCGATGCCGATCGCGGCACTGCTGGCGATTGCAATGCGGCTGAATACGAGCGGATGCAATTCGAGGGTTCCTGTTCGGCCCGTCCGGTGCGCGGTCTGATTGCGCGCCGGTACGGATTGCGGACGAGGTTACGTGCCCGGACAGGGTGCGTCAACGCCGGGATCGGGTATGCTCCGC